>CAZKMT010000007.1:51580-58244 GCA_964554115.1 uncultured Prevotella sp. | reverse complement strand
CGGTCAGCGCATCGCCGAGGGTCACGTCAGCAAGACCCGTGCAGCCGGCGAAAGCTGAAGTGCCTATCTCGGTAACAGAGCCGGGAATGACAATTTCCGTAAGACCCGTGCAGTAGCTGAAAGCATTGTCGCCAATGGCGGTAAGCGCATCGCCGAGAGTCACGTCCGTAAGACCCGTGCAACCACTGAAAGCAGAAGCTCCCATCGTGGTGACGGAGTTGGGAACAGACAGTTCCGCCAGACCCGCGCAACCATAGAAAGCATGGTCGCCAATGGTGGTAAGCCCGCTGCCGAGGGTCACGTCAGCAAGACCCGTGCAGCCGGCGAAAGCGGAAGCCCCTATCTCGGCAACGGAGTTGGGAACGGACAGTTCCGTAAGCCCGGTACAGCCGCTGAAGGCAGAGCCTCCTATTTTGGCAACGGCATCGCCGAAAGTGACGGCCGAAAGGCTCGCGCAACCGCTGAAAGCATGGCCGCCAATGCTGGTCACGGCATCGCCGAGGATCACTTCCTCAAGGCTGGCGCAGCCGCTAAAGGCCGAAGTGCCTATCGTGGCCAGCGCGCCACCGAGGGTCACGTCGGTAAACCCGGTGCAGCCGCTGAAGGCCGAAGTGCCTATCGTGCTCACAGATTCGCCGAGGGGTATGTCGGTAAGACCCGTGCAATCTTGGAAAGCAAAGCTGCCAATCGTAGTGACCGAGGCGGGGATGTTCACCTCACTAAGCCCGGCGCAGCCGGCAAATGCGTAAGCCCCTATCTCGGTAACGGAGTCGGGAATGGCGACTGACGTGAGTGCGGAGCAGCCACTGAACGTCTCGTCACCAATGCTCGTCACAGTCGATGGAAGCTCCACGGATGTAAGGCCGTCGCAACCGTAGAAAGCCGAACTGCCTATGGCCGTCACGCGATAGGTCTTATCACCGTAGGCCACCGTCTCGGGGATAACCACAGCCCCGGCATAGCCGCCGGCTCTCGGCATAACCTGCACGCAACCGTCGCCCGAGAAGGCATACGCTATCCCGTCAGCCTCAAAGCCGGATACCATCACGGTGTCGGTCTCCACGATGTTCAGGAAGTCTTTCCACACGTCGGCCGCACGGTATGCCTCCGCCGAACCTTCCGGCACATACAGCGTGGCATCGGCGTAAACGCAGCTGTCGAAGTCGGCACTGTTGCCACATGACGGCGGCTCGGGGTTCAGTGAGTATATGGTCTTCAGGTTTTCGGCCTCGGCGAAAACATTGCTTCCAATCGATGTCACGGCAGCGGGAATGATTACCTTTTCAAGGCCGGAGCAATATCTAAACACAGAGTTTCCGAGCGTAGTCACCGAGTCTGGAATGACAAACTCCTTCAGACTTGTGCAGCTTTGGAACGCACAGGTACGAAGTGCGGTTATGTCGCCAGAGAAGATCACGCTCTCAAGGCTTGAGCAATTTGAGAACATGTATTGCCCAACCTCTGTTACGGAGCTGGGAATGACGACTTCCTTAAGGCCTGTGTTAGCAGAGAACGCATTTTGTCCAATCGTGGTCACTGAGCTGGGAATGACGAGTCTCTCAACGCTCTGACAGTTGTTGATAGCGTTCCATTCAATCTCGGTCACGGAGTTGGGGATAATGATTTCCGTAAGGCTTGTGCAAGAACCAACCAAACCGTTAGAAAGCAAGGTCAATGACGGGGGAAGGTTGAGGGATTTCAAATTTGTACACTCACTGAACGCATACCTGCCAATCGAGGTCACAGAGTTGGAAATTGCGATTTCCGTAAGGCTGCTACAGCCTATGAACGCCTGCAAGCCTATCTCCGTCACGGAGCTTGGGATGTTGACTTCCGCAAGGCTTGTGCATTGAAGGAAAGCACGATCTCCTATCGATGTCACGGAGTTGGGGATGGTGACTTTCTCAAGACCAGTGCATTCATTGAAAACACTTGCCGATACAGTAGTCACCGAATCCGGGATGACGACCTCGGTAAGACCTGTGCATTGACAGAAAGCATACTCTCCTAACGATGTCACGGTGTTGGGTAATGATATTCGCGTAAGCGAAGAGCAGCCACGGAAAGCGTTATTCTCAATCGTGGTCAGCGAGTCGCCGAGAGAAATTTCCGTGAGGGATGTGCAATAACTGAAACTGCCAGCCCCAATCTTAGTCACTGACGAGGGAAGACAGACAGACGTTATGGCTTCCCCATAAAAAGCATATTCACCTATGGCCGTCACGCGATAGGTATTGTCGCCATAGGTGACCGTATCAAGGATTATGACATCCCCGGTATATCCCGCGTTCCTTGAAGTCACCTCCAGACAATCGTCGTCCAGAATGTTATACGCTATTCCACCGCTTTCAAAGTCCGTGGCCCCAACTCCCATCGCTGACATCAGCAGCACGACAGGCAAAGCCAAACGCTTGGTAAAAATCCTCATGATGAATTCGTTTTACGTACTTACCCGCAACCCCTCGGGCATAAATTGGGTTATATTCTCTCGTATGGTGGGGAACACAAAATAAGAAAGACGGGGGCTGCAACCTTCGCGTTTCCACACTGTGCAGCCGGGAAGCCCGGATTGGCAGCCTGAAAGAACAAAAGGTTTGCGCACTTCCTCAGATGTGTCTTTCCCTCTCTGGCTCTTATGGCGACATAGGCACTGATGTTTTTCGTTACTTACATGATTCACACAATCTCTTGCTCGCGGAGCAGCGCACGGGCTGTGCCGTCTCGCCGTTCTGAATGCAAAGATACTACTTTTCTATCAATCTGCAAAGAAATGTGTAATTTTTATAACAAATAGCGAAAAATATGGGGGGGTAGTTACAAATTGTCATCGGCAACAATGACAAAAAAAATGCCGAAAGAACGACAAAACGATGAATAATAACATACAATAATTAAGAATAACATACGACCCGGCACACCTAACCCGAACTTGCGCAACGCGCCCAAGCAGAAACAAAGGACACCCTCACGGAGGCCGAGGACACAGAAAACCCTCCTGTTTGTTGTAAGATGCGGGATAATTTCGTAACTTTGCGCGCAAACATGTCTGACAATCCCGCCCGGCGCGGGTGGAGTGCTTGTCTAACCTCCATTAAAAAAACAAGGAAATGAACAAGAAAAGAGAACAAGTGAGTGTGCTGTTCATGTTGTTCGGCATACTCTTCTGCGTTTGCCTCATCACGGCAAACGTGCTTGAGACCAAGCAGATGGCTTTCGGGCCGGTGACGATTACCGGCGGCTTGCTGGTGTTCCCGGTGTCGTATATCATAAACGACTGCGTGTGCGAGGTGTGGGGATTCCGCCGCGCAAGACTGCTGATTTGGGTGGGCTTCGCCATGAACTTCCTGTTCGTGGCGTTCGGAGCCATGGCCGATGCCATCCCCGGCGCGCCCTATTGGAACAACGACAGCGGTTTCCATGCGGTGTTCGGCCTCGCGCCACGTGTGGCGGCGGCCTCGTTTGTGGCATTCCTCACAGGCTCGTTCATAAACGCCTATGTGATGAGCCGCATGAAGATGTCGCAAGGAGGCCGGCATTTCTCCGTGCGAGCCTTGGTGAGCACCGTGTTCGGCGAGGCGGCCGACTCGGTGGTGTTCTTCCCGCTGGCCCTGTCAGGAGTGGTGCCAATGAGCAGTATGCCGTCGCTGATAGTGTCGCAGGTGGTGCTGAAGACGTTCTACGAGGCAATAGCCCTGCCACTGACCATCCGCGTGGTGGCTTTCACGAAGCGGCATGAAGGCGAGGACACCTACGACAACGGCATCAGCTACAACATTTTCAAGATAAGGAACATATAATTATGTGCGCATGATATAAATATAATAGTGCAGACAGCCAAAACGAGGCGCAAACACATCACCAAACAACAACGACAAGACATGGCAGACACAGACACGAGGAAAGACGAGGGGCTGCGTGCCCTCGGTTCGAACACAAGATATTCAACAAACTACGCACCGGAAGTGCTGGAGACATTCGCCAACAAGCACCCCGAAAACGACTATTGGGTGCAACTTAACTGCCCCGAATTCACATCGCTGTGCCCAATCACGGGCCAGCCCGACTTCGCGGAAATCCGCATAATGTACATACCCGGCGAGCGCATGGTGGAGAGCAAAAGCCTGAAACTCTACCTGTTCAGCTTCCGCAACCACGGCGATTTCCATGAAGACTGCGTGAACATAATACTGAAAGACCTGGTGAAGCTGATGCAGCCCAAGTACATCGAAGTGGCGGGACTGTTCACCCCGCGCGGCGGCATAAGCATATATCCATACGCAAACCATGGCCGCCCCGGCACGAAATATGAGGCGATGGCCGAGCGCAGGATGGCAAGCCATGAAGGATTTCCACCGGGATTATGACGAGGGCGATTGTCTTTGTCTGCGCGCTCCTGCTCCCACTCACGACCCTGCCGCAAGAGCGCAAGAAAGTGGCGGTGGTGCTCAGCGGCGGCGGCGCAAAGGGCATGGCGCACGTGGGCGCGCTGAAAGTAATCGAGCGGGCAGGCATACCGATAGACTACGTTGTGGGCACCAGCATGGGAGCCATCGTGGGCGGGCTTTACGCCATCGGCTACGACGCCACGACGCTCGACTCGCTCGTGCGCTGCCAAGACTGGCGCTACCTGCTGTCAGACCTGGTAAGCCCACGCGACCAAAGCCTGCGCGAGAAGCAAGCCCAAAGCACTTACCTGCTGTCGCGCCCAATCATAAGGACATCGAAACTGGCCTCAGAGGGAGGACTGATATCCGGGCACAACCTGTCAAACCTGTTCTCGCGGCTCACCGTGGGATACCACGACTCCATAAGCTTCGACAACCTGCCCATACCCTTTGCCTGCGTGGCCACAGACTTGGTGGACTATTCGGAGGTGGTGATGCGCGGCGGATGGCTGTCGCAATCAATGAGGGCGAGCATGGCAATACCCGGAGTGTTCACTCCCGTGCGCGCAGACTCGATGGTGCTCGTGGACGGAGGGCTGAAAAACAACTATCCCGTGGACGTGGCGCGCAGCATGGGAGCGGACGTGGTAATCGGCGTGACACTGCAGAAGCCGCCCCGCTCGTCGGCCGAACTGGCCACCGCTTACGATGTGCTGATGCAAGTGATTGACTTCAGCGTAAAGAACAAATACGAAGACAACGTGAGCCACACCGACGTGCAGATTGCCGTGAACACCGAAGGCTACACCACAACATCATTCACGCCCAAAGCCATCGACTCACTAATAACACGCGGCGAAAAGGCCGCCATGGAGCAATGGCCGCAACTGATGGAGCTGAAACGCTCGCTACGCCTCGACTCGGCATACGCGCCGGTGCGCATACACCGGGCAATCGACGCTTTCGCACCACAGTCAATGCTTCTCGCCGAGATTGACTTTGAGGGCGTAAGCCCCAACGACGAGAAGTACATACGGCGCAAGTTCGGCATCGCGGAGGGCGACAGCGTGACGCCATCCACCCTTGAGAGCGCGATGGTGTCGCTGCGCTCGGACCTGATGTACTCATCGGCAGAATACAGCCTGCGCCTGATGGCCGGCGGCTACTGGCTGCGCATAGTGGCGGGGAAACGCACCGTGACGCAGCTGAACCTCGGCGTAAGGTTTGACACCGAAGAGATTGTGGCGTTGCAAGCCAACAGCTCGTTCCGACTGCCAACCAAAATGCCAATAGAGATGTCTGTCACCGGACGCTTCGGCCGCCGCTACATGGCCGACATCGCGACCATGATAATGCCCGCCAACAAGTGCAATTGCACGCTGGACTACACTTACCGCTACAACGACATCAACATTTATAACGACGGACACCGCGACTTCAACATTACGTACCACTACAATTCGGTGAAGCTGGGCCTCATAAGCCTCAACCTGCGCAACTTCAAGCTCGACTTGGTGGCACGCCTGGAACACTTCAACTTCGGCAATACGCTCACCGACTCGGAACGGACGGGGACAGACATTGAGAGCGGCCGAATATACAGCTACAACCTCTGGCTGCACTACAACTCTGAAGACGACAGATATTTCACCACACAAGGCGCGGCTCTCGAGGCCGGATATTCCCTGTATAGCGACGACTTCGTGCACTACCGCTCGGGAGACCCCATCCATGCGGTGAGCGGCAGGTGGCGCGTGGCAATGAGACTGAACAGCCGACTGACGTTACAGCCAACGGTTTACGGCCGCATACTGCTCGGCGGCGAGCCGCCCTGGAGCCTGAGCAACTTCGTCGGCGGCGACTTCGCGGGCCACTACATGGAGCAACAACTGCCGTTTGCCGGGATTGGCAACGTGGAGATGGCTGACAAAGCGCTGGTGGCGGCCGGCATAAAACTACAGCAACGCATCATGGACAACAACTATATATTGGCACGGGTGGCTTGCGCGCTCAATGCCGACAAGCTACGAAACCTGTGGGACAACAGACTGTTACATGGCTACCAGCTGTCGTGGGCTTACAATTCGTTTTTCGGCCCGGTCAACGCCAACATAGGCTACTCCAACAAGACAGGCGGAATGTTCTTCTACCTGAACCTCGGCTTCGAGTTCTGAGAAACCTTTCCGGCGGCTACCGATTTCCGGCGTCTCTCCACGCGGGCTTGCGCGCAACCTTGCCAAAAAGTCGGCGGCGCAGACGTGCCGAGCACATGCCCGCCG
>CAZKMT010000007.1:0-51480 GCA_964554115.1 uncultured Prevotella sp. | reverse complement strand
CCGCCGCGGAGGCTGCCGCCGCTTCCGCACTGTTTCCGGCATGGCCGACACTGCAATTTGCCAAGCGCGGTTGACAGAAATCGCGCTCGGCGGAAATTCCGCACCCCTCATACCGAAAATTGTCTTTTCAAGCGAAAAAAAACCGTGTTCCGCTTGTCGCGGTCAGAGAATATTGCCTATATTTGCATGTAGATAAACCGTAAGTCATGGCGAGAACGCAAGGCGTAAATCCGCCAAGCATGGCGATGCAGGCGTGGAAACAACACTTGGACACCAAATACGGACTCAAGTTTGTCAGAAAGACGGAATCCCTCTCAAGAACAAAAACCAGAAATTATGAAAAAAAGAATCCAGTTCAGTCTCGTCTATCGCGACATGTGGCAGTCTTCCGGCAAGTTTCAGCCACGAAAGGATCAGTTAGAGCGTGTGGCCCCGACCATCATTGACATGGGATGCTTCACCCGTGTGGAAACCAATGGCGGCGCGTTTGAACAGGTAAACCTGCTCGCGGGCGAGAATCCCAACGCCGCAGTGAGGGCGTTTTGCAAGCCGTTCAACGAAGTCGGCATCAAGACTCACATGCTCGACCGCGGCCTGAATGCCTTGCGGATGTATCCGGTGCCCGATGACGTGCGGCGCATGATGTATAAGGTGAAGCACGCCCAAGGCGTTGATATAACGCGAATCTTCTGCGGCCTGAACGATGTCCGCAACATAATACCGAGCATCAAGTGGGCCAAAGAGGCCGGAATGACACCACAAGGCACACTCTGCATCACCACATCGCCAATCCACACGGTGGATTATTACAGCGACATAGCAGATCAACTCATAAACGCAGGCGCAGAGGAGATATGCCTGAAAGACATGGCCGGCATAGGACAGCCGGCCATGCTGGGTGCCCTCACCAAGCGGATAAAGGACAAGCATCCGGACATAATAATCCAATACCACGGCCACTCCGGTCCTGGCCTTTCCATGGCATCGATACTTGAGGTATGCAACAACGGGGCAGACATAATAGACACAGCCATCGAGCCCCTGAGCTGGGGCAAGGTTCACCCCGATGTCATATCCGTGCAGAGTATGCTAAGAAACGAAGGCTTCGAAGTGCCCGACATAAACATGGGGGCTTACATGCAAGCCCGCTCGCTCACACAGGAGTTCATCGACGACTGGCTGGGCTACTTCATCAACCCGGCCAACAAGCACATGTCGTCGCTACTGCTCGGCTGCGGACTGCCGGGAGGCATGATGGGGTCGATGATGGCCGACATGGAGGGCATACGAAACGTTATCAACGGCAGACGCAAGGGCAAGGGCGAGAGCGAACTGTCGATGGACGACATGCTGGTGCACCTCTTCGACGAGGTGGCCTATGTGTGGCCGCGCGTGGGCTACCCGCCACTGGTGACCCCATTCTCGCAGTATGTGAAAAACATCGCGCTAATGAACCTGCTCACCATGACACAAGGCAAAGGCCGCTTCATCATGATGGACGATGCCATGTGGGGCATGATATTGGGCAAGAGCGGCAAAGTGCCGGGCACGATAGCACCGGAACTGGTCGCACTGGCAGAGAAACAGGGACGTAAGTTTGTAGACGATGACCCGCACACGCTGCTCACCGACGCCCTGGACGGCTTCCGCGCCGAGATGGAAAAGAACGAATGGGAGACGGGGCAAGACGATGAGGAGCTGTTTGAACTGGCCATGCACCCGGAACAATACCGCAACTACAAGAACGGACAGGCGCACAGGAACTTCCTCGCCGACCTGCAGAAAGCCAAGGATGCGCGTCTCGGCTCACAGCTCACGCCAGAACAGCTGTCGTCTCTCAAGCACGCCAAGGCCGATGCCATAGTAGCCCCGCTGGGCGGACATCTATATTATGAGTTTGGCGGCTCCGGAGAATGTACCACCTGCCTCGAACCGTTTATCGGCCAGCATTACAAAGAGGGCGACACATTCTGTTACATACAGGCCAAGTGGGGCGAGATAGTGCCGGTGCCGGCCGACCTCGGCGGCAAACTGGTGGAGATTACCGCACACAAGGGGGCTGTGGTCAGGCGTGGAGACATCCTCGGATGGATAGAGCGTGACGGCGACTGAAGCCCACGGGGCGCGTATGGCACAAGTCGGTGCCATGCGGAACAGACGGGTGAAACGCTTACGGACGGCAGACCGCAGCGACAGGGCATCCAAAAGGATTCCTTTGCCGGGCGGCCTGCCACTGTACCGCTTCCGCATTCCAAGCAAACCAAATTGACATCCGCTTCGGAACAAGTGCCGCAAGCAGCCGACAAGCGCCGCCGCAAGACGCATCACGAACCGTCATGCCGACGACCCGCAAGGGCAAAGCAACCATTCAACTCACCACAAATATATGTATAGAGCCTTGATAGACAAGTATTACGCGGACGACAACGCCTTGCGCCGGCTATTGTTGCGTCACAGCCGCGATGTGGCCACGCGAGCCTTGGCCATAGCCTCGCGCCATCCGGAGCTGGGCATCGACACTGCGTTTCTTGAAGAGGGAGCCATGCTGCACGACATCGGCATCTTCATGACTGATGCCCCGGGCATATTCTGCCACGGCACAGACCCCTACATACGCCACGGCATAGACGGCGCGGATTTGCTGCGCCACGAGGGATTCCCACGCCACGCTCGCGTGTGTGAGCGGCACACGGGTGCCGGCATCACAGCCAAACAGATAGAAGAGCAACATTTGCCGCTGCCAACAGCCGACTACTTACCGGAGACGATAGAGGAACAAGTGATATGCTATGCCGACAAGTTCTACTCGAAATCACATCCGGAGCGCGTGCGCACGGTCGAGCAAGCAGCCCATAGCCTCGCCAAGTTCGGCGGCGACGGCGTAGACAGGTTCATGCGATGGGCCGCCATGTTCGAATAGTCCGCCGCCAACAACCGCATGACATTACGTAACGCTTGCCTCTGCCCTACCCTAACAAGCGTCACGGCAAGCACTGCCAATGGCATTCCGGCTTGATAGCCATCGAACGATTGGACTTTTACGTATGCGCCCAATAAAGGCGGACTTAAAGCATCATAATCATTGATTGGGACAAATGCGATATTCATATCACAAAAACGCGCGAACACGGCCTCACTGCTGAGTTAATTTATCAAAAAACGTTGGTTGAAACCATACAACAATAGAATAAATAAGGTAATTTTGTTCCCGACTTAGCAAAACACTCGGATTATGAAAAGAACTTCACTCATGGTCTTGATGCTTGTTTGCTGCCTAACGGCTGTGTTGGCTCAATCTGCCGACGGAACAAAACAAGCCGAGATAAAGTTCGACAAGACGACACATGACTTCGGGACATTCTCCGAATCATCGCCAAAAGTGTCGTGCGTGTTCACATACACCAACGTTGGCAATGCGCCATTAATCATCAACCAAGCTGTGGCAAGCTGTGGATGCACTGTGCCCGAATATACCAAAACGCCGGTGCAGCCCGGCGACAAAGGTGAGATAAAGGTGACATACAACGGCACCGGGCGATTCCCGGGACACTTCAAGAAGTCTATCACCATAAGGACAAATGGCGTGGTAGAGATGACGCGCCTTTACATCGAAGGCGACATGGAAGAGGCTGAAAACTAAGCGTAGCCGATTCCTTATTGACAGGGAAATCACAGGCACCTGTATGCTCACGACAAGGATGGGTATACAGGTGTCTGTCGTGCGATAAAGCATCAGATAAAAACAAGGGAAAAAGTCCGGAACCGTGGTGAGACGCATAACGCTGAACATGGTCAGACGCATGGAGGCAGGCACGATACCGGAACCCATGATGCTGAGAAAGCCCGCATCAAAGTGGACTTTCGCATTCAACCTCATGAAAATGGAATGCCGAAAATGGTTGTCTCTGGCATGGCATTGCCATTCTATGCATTGCGCTTTGGATATTCGCGCGCCTTATCACACCTCCGACATACTTCCTATACATTGTACCACTGCCCATCTGCCTCACACCAATCAGACTGTTGTGGATAGGCATCTTCAGGTACGAAATGCTTAAGAAACACGGCGTTGAGATGAGGATTGACAAATATGGCATCTCATTGATAATCATCAAAAAGAATGGCAGAAGAGTGCCGTTAAGCACCACGCCGTGGCCACACCTGAACAGCATCCTTTTCATGAAAGGCTGCGCATACTTCTTCTTCACCGATGAGAGAGGCAGGCACAGCGGGTTGGCCTTTTACAGCAAGCAGTTCGACACGGCCAGAACCAACATATTAAGCCATTGGAAGATAGCAGCCGACGGCTTCAGGCCGGAACAGCTGCCCAACCACTATACGAAGGAAGAAGAACGCGAAGCCATCGAATTCATCAACAGACGTTTTGGCAAGATAGACATCATAGCAAGAGACAAGTACAGTCTGAAAACCAAAATTCAAATTGGCATAATAAAACCGGCAAACGACCGCCCTTACTACACTATTTGCACACTCGGCACCGGCTCTTGCGCAATTGAATCTCACAAAGAAAAAGGAACATCCCACCATGCGTTAAGGCGTGCCGAATACATGATTATACTGCCGCCGGAATGGAACGTGACGGCAGAGGAACATGAGAAGCGTGAAAACAGTTGGCCGATAGAAGAGCTGAACATGCTTGCACACCACAGCGACTTGGGCGGAAAAGCCTTATGCCCTTACACGATTACAACCTCTGACAGCCCGCTAGCAGAAAGCACGACGGCAGAGGGATTCCTGTTTTTCGAGGAAATCGACTGGCAAAACGGCACGGTAGAAATGAATCTGTCAACGGGGATTACCGTCGGATTCATACAGCTGATGGCAATAATCAAGACTAAAAACGATTTGTGCACGGCGGGAATCACATTCGATGACTTTCTGAAAAAGGCAGCGGGAATAGACTTCCGCCGGCTGTCCGAGTTGCCCGCGGAAGAGAGCATGCGCATAATGCACGAAAAATTAGTGGCTCACTTCCGAAGTCTCACACAGTGATAACTGGCGGGGTGGCATGTTCCCATCCCGCCGCCATATGGTCACAGAACAAAAAGCACCACCTGAACAGTCAGAAATCGTAAGTGAAACCGAGCGAACAGTACTCCTTAAACTGCCAATAACCCAATTTATCGTCATAATCATCGGCGTCATCGAAGCGCGGATATATGAAGATGTTGGTGCTGATATACTTGCTTATGCTGAGCGTTATGGTGTTCTCCCACTCTATCTGGGTATTCTCATAAGTGGTATATCCATAAAAGCGTGATTTCCACTTCACTTGGCTTGAGATAGTCCAGGTCAAGTCTATGGTAATCTGGGAGCCAAAGTCCTCACTCGTTCTGTGGTCGCCACTCACCCCATAACTGCTGGCAAGGGATTTCCTGTCCACATAGACAAAGCTGAAAGCGAGTGGTGCCAGGTTTATGCTGCCGCTCAACTTTTTGTCCTTGGTAGCGAGCGTATAGTCCATACCCAAACCCACAGTGAGCTTGAACGGTGACATGAAATCTGAATATGTAGTGGCATCGTTGCTCTTCAGGCCTCTGGTAAACTGCGTGTATGCCAGCAGTTGGATGGTGTAATACCATTTGTTCCTGGCTTGAAGCCCCAGTTTGCCTGTATAACGTATAAGGTCATTGTTGGTCTTGAATCTGTGCAGCGTATCGTCATGCGACGTCTGGAAGCCAAGTTTCATCTCCAGCTTGTTCTCAAACTTTATGCGGCTCTTGTTGTTGTAGTTGGCTGTAAGCGTAAGACTGCCCAACATCGAGTAGTTGCTCTCGCCTCCGTTGTACCAGTTGTCAGACACATAGTTCTGCAACAACTGCAAGTAGCCCTCCCCGTCGAAAGTCCAGAAATTGGGCTTCCGCAGCATGACACGTGTAGGAGCCAGCGGCGACATGTCGGGCACAGGCTCCACTTTCTCCACCAAGTCAACGTTCTGCCTCATCGGCTCGTCCATTATGTCGTTGCGGATAGAGCCTGCTTTCTTCAAGGCGCGTTCCGTATTGACCACGAGGTCGGGACGTTCTATGTACACACGCAGCATGGCTGCGTCAACGGCTGCGGCCAGCTTGTCGCCGCCACTCTCCGTGTCGGGATTCAGCGCGTGTTCCACCGCCGAATGGTAGAATGTCAATGGGGCGAACAAACGGTAGCAACGCCCGTCAAAGTCCATCGCCTCGCCGGTTGAGTCGCGCACCATCGCAAACGAGTCGAGGGTGGCCCTGAGCAATCGCAGTGAATCCATGTATGCCGTGACCACAGCCGACGTGTCAGTCTGCCACTGCCGATACGGACGACGTTGCGCCATGCTCCCAACACAAAGCGTCAACAGGAAAAAAGCCAGTAAACATCTAAACTTCATTTGTGCCAACAATCATGCCCTGCAAAGATAGTCATTAAAAACGAAAAAAGGAAGCGCAAAAGACAAAACTTGAAGCAAGCAGGCCACCGCGCAATGTTATTGGTGGCGAGGTGTACAAGCAGAAACGCTCCGTCGCCCACATGAAAAAGAAACAGGCCATATATTACAAAGTATTACATTAGAGTATCTAATGCCAACTTTGGTCAAGGGAAATATTGACAGTCTTACACCTAATCTTTTTTATTTTCCACCATACCAATCAATTAATGCCACGACAGCATAAGGTTTCACAATATAGTGAGTGTGTATAGATACACTACGGCAGCCGGCAGGGCGAGCAACGAAGAGTCGAAGCGGTCGAGCATTCCGCCGTGCCCCGGCAGTATTTTCCCACTGTCCTTAATACCAAGGGTTCGCTTGAAGAGGCTCTCCACAAGGTCGCCCCATGTACCGAAGACAGCCACAGTGAGTCCCAATCCTACCCATTCAAAAACATTGAGCTGAAAATCGTTGATGTTATAACGTTCTGTAAGATGCCATATCAGCACAGCTGCGACAACTACAAACAAGCCTCCGCCGACACTCCCCTCCCAACTCTTGCCGGGGCTGATACGCGGAAACAGCTTGTGGCGTCCCAACAGTGAGCCGCAACAATAGGCTCCCGTATCGTTAGCCCAAAGAAATACAAATACGCTTAGTGGTATAGTGTAAAGGTATTCTGTGCCGGTAGGAGCTGCCCTGAAAGCCAGTATGCCGAGCATCGAGAACGGCAATGCTATGTAGAGTTGGCTCATCAATGAATATGCCCACGTGCTGAGAGGGTCGTACTTCTTATTGTACAGTCCGGATATAAATATATAAATGATGGGTATCAAATATGGGATGAACACTGCCGGTGGTGTAAGTCCACTGCAAAAGCCTATCACGGCAAAGAAAAAATACACTCCACCCACTGTGCATATCAAGCGATTGGTCTTCACGCCTTGACGCATGTTGACAAGTCGGGTAAATTCCCACACAGTCAGTCCTGTGACTATTGCGAAGAGGAGCGTCATGGCCACCGGGTCGAGGAAGCATACCACGATGGCCGCGACGAAAAACATTCCCGTGACGGTTCTTACTATGAAATTGCTCATTCGTTTTTGCCTGTTTCAGTATTCTTCGACATAGGCGTATCGTCGCCACAGTCCCTGCCCTCTTCAGTCTCTGTCGTGTCACTGCTGTCCTGTTCTCCGGAAGCGGGCTCACCCAACCGTTTGCCTTGAGCCTCAAGCTCCTTGGCACGATGTTCGGCCATTGCCTCGGCCTCGGCGCGTTGCTGGGCTTCGAGCAATTCTTCCGAACGGCTGGCCCAAGGCCGCTTGCCGAATATCTTTTCAACGTCATCGGCAAAAATGACCTCACGCTCCACAAGGAGCTGCGCCAAGCGGGCATGACCCTCCTTATGCTCCAAGAGTATTTTCTTCGCCCGCTCGTATTGCCCGTTAATCATCCTCAGCACCTCATCGTCCATCACCTTTGCAGTGGTCTCCGAATATGGACGCTGGAAGCTGTATTCAGAATTGTTGTAGTAACACACGTTTGGCATACTCTCGCTCATGCCTGCATAGGCTATCATGCCATAGGCACTTTTGGTCACCCTTTCCAAATCGTTCATGGCACCGGTGGATATGTGGCCGGTGAAAAGCTCTTCGGCAGCTCTTCCTCCGAGCGTGGCGCACATCTCGTCGAGCATTTCTTCTTTGGTCGTTATGGCACGTTCTTCCGGCAAATACCATGCCGCACCAAGGGCACGGCCACGGGGCACAATGCTTACCTTGACCAAAGGATTGGCATACTCAGTAAACCATGATATGGTGGCATGGCCTGCCTCATGTATGGCTATGGCCTGCTTCTCCTTGGCTGTCATGATTTTTGTTTTCTTCTCAAGTCCGCCTATGATGCGGTCGACGGCATCGAGGAAGTCTTGCTTGCCAACAGCCTTGCTGTTGTGGCGCGCGGCTATGAGAGCAGCCTCATTGCACACGTTGGCTATGTCGGCTCCCGAGAATCCTGGCGTCTGCCGAGCGAGGAAGTCGATGTCTACCGTCTCGTCAATCTTGATGGGTTTCAGGTGTACCTTAAACACCTCCTTGCGCTCATTGAGGTCAGGCAGGTCTACATGTATCTGCCGGTCGAAGCGTCCCGCCCGCAGCAGCGCGGAGTCAAGCATGTCCGCGCGGTTAGTGGCTGCGAGAATTATCACCCCGCTGTTGGTACCGAAACCATCCATCTCTGTGAGCAGCGCATTAAGCGTGTTTTCGCGCTCATCGTTGCCGCCCATGGTGGGATTCTTGCTGCGGGCACGCCCCACAGCGTCTATCTCATCGATGAAGATGATGCACGGCGATTTCTCTTTAGCCTGCCTGAACAAGTCGCGCACACGACTGGCCCCGACACCTACGAACATCTCAACGAAATCTGACCCGCTCATGGAGAAGAAAGGCACGCCGGCTTCTCCCGCGACAGCCTTGGCCAAGAGGGTCTTGCCGGTACCCGGTGGCCCCACGAGCAATGCTCCCTTTGGTATCTTTCCACCCAATTCCGTGTATTTCCTGGGACTCTTAAGGAAGTCAACGATTTCCTGCACTTCCTGCTTGGCGCTGGCTTGCCCCGCAACATCCTTAAAAGTGATGTTCAGTTCGCCACCCTTCTCGTACATCTTGGCCTTGCTTTTTCCCACATTGAATACGCCTCCGACACCTCCGCTGCTGCTCCCGCCACTCATGCGGCGCATGAAGTATATCCAAATGCCGATGAAAAAGATGAAAGGAAGTAAGTTGAGAAGTATGGTAAACATCTCATTGCTCTTCTTGTTCTCATAGCTGTAGTCACCGCTAAATTTATCTTTTTCGCGTGCCTCGTCTATGAATTGCTCCACTTGATCCACCGAACCAAACTCCACCTTTACAGACGGTTCGGTGCCTGTCTCCTGTACACCTTGGCCAAACACGTCGCGGATGTGTTCCGGCTTGACATACATTAAGAGCGTGTTCTGCTCCTTGTTGACCACAATCTTCGAAGCATAGCCATTCATCACCATAGTCTTGAATTGAGAATATGATGTCTCTGTCTGCATACTCGCTTTCTGTCCTCCCCCGACAAACCACATGAGAAGGAGCGTAAGAATGACCAGCCCATATATCCAGTTCATGTTAAACCGGGGCATGTTCATCTTCGGATTGTTCTGCTTTTTCTCCATGCTTTGGCTATTCTGCGTTTGGAATCTTAGTAATGATGGCATCTTCCCATAGATTCTCCAGATTGTAGTATTGCCGCACATCAGGCAGGAATATGTGTACGAGCACGTCGCTGTAGTCCATCGCCACCCACTGGGCATTGTTGAGGCCTATCACTTTCATGGGTTTCTCGCCGACTTCTGTTCGCACCATATCACCAACAGACTCCGTTATGGCTTCCACCTGAGCCGGCGAAGAGCCTTGGCATATCACGAAGTAGTGGCAGATGGCACCCTCGATAGGGCTGAGGTCTGCTATTACTATGTCGTTCCCCTTTTTCTCTTGAATTCCTTTCGTAATTGTTTTGACTAACTTTTCTGTCTGTTCCATTAATGCTCTAAAGTGTGGTTTATTGTTGTTTTGGCAGCAAACATCATGCCATTTAATCCTATGCCTGCATAAAGGCTTTTCGCGGCAAATGCCGAAATCGTCGGAACGTGTCTCCGCACGTGGATGTCACCGTGGGAGGATTCCATTGCAAAGTTAATGCAAAAGCCTAAATGCGCAAAATAAAAATGCAATAAGTTACGTGAGTCCGGGATAAATTCAATTTTTGTTCAGGATACAGTCAATTGGTTTGTCTGCTAAAAGTGCGCCGGCAAGGCTTCCTGCTTGTTGGCAAAAAGACAACATTGTTCTTCGGATGATTTCATTTCCTTGGGCATTACAACGACATTCAAGCGTCGCCATGCATGTTGTCCGGCAAAGCCGGCAACTGGCATCACCATTTTGCTATATCACATTATACGCCTGCAAAGCTTTTCTCACACCGTCATCGTCAACGGACGAGGTAATATAATCGGCAGCGGCTTTCACTGCGTCGTCAGCATTGCCCATGGCCACACCTATCCCCGCCTGTCTCAGTATGGAAATGTCATTCCCTCCATCGCCAAATGCCATTGTCTCGCTTATGTCGAGGCCAAGGTGGGCGACCATCTTCACCAAGCCCTTGCCTTTGTCTGCCTGCCGTGATGTTATGTCGGTGAACGCCGGATGCCATCGACCTGACACGCAATGCACCATCTTTTGCATAAGCGTCTTTTCGTGGTCGGCTGATATGAACGGTGAGAACTGCAATACGCGCTGCCCACCAATGCCGGAAATCGGCAATCTACGGCTGACATTGGTCACGTTGAGCTCTACTTCAAACACACTGTGGAACACTTCTTTGGGATTCATGAGCGCCACATCGCGCTCTCCCACCACGAGGCAAGCATAGTCGTGAGCTTTACAATCGGCCACAAGCGCATCTACGTCTTCCTGTGGAATCGGATTGCAATAAATTATGTCCTCACCAACGAAACAGAGCGCGCCGTTGGTCGTTATATATCCGTCTATGAGATTTTCAATCTGCCCCAGATTCGTTATTATGGCTATCGGACGGCCTGTGGATATGTATATGCCAATGCCATTGGCCTTGGCCTGCGTCAGAGCCTCAACCGTAGAATCGGGTATGCGGTGCGTCTTGAAACTCACCAACGTGCCGTCTATATCGAGAAAAATGCTACGAATCACTTTGTCTGTCTTGAATCCGGTTTTACATAACTTGCAGATGCACATCCCAATCCTGCCCTTTGGTGTATGTGGAAAGCATAGCCCCGACATCCACAAGCGCGATGTGCCGTCATTTTCAGACGGCACATCGCCCATGGGCACGTCGACTATAATCACACGACTTGCCTCTTGTCAGAATGGGAACAGCAGCGGCAACATAAAAATCATCACCACACCGATGATTACTTGCAGCGGAAGACCCACCTTGATGTAATCGCTGAATGTATATTCGCCGGCATGCATCACCAGCGCGTTGGGCGGAGTGGAGAACGGCGAGGCAAAACACATGCTGGCGCCTAACGTCACTGCAAAGAGCAACGGATATGGACTGATGCCAAGCTCCGTGGCCGAGGTCATGGCTATTGGGGCCATGAGCACAGCCGTAGCCGTGTTGCTGATGAACATTGTAAGCAAAGAGGTGGTGAAATATATGCCGGCCAAGAGAACCGTCGGTCCCAGTGAGCCAAGCGAAGCCACCAAAGAATGGGATATAAGCGCCGACGTTCCCGTCTTTTCGAGAGCTACCGACATGGGCATCATGGCTGCTATGAGCACGATGCTCTCCCAGTTGATGGTCTTGTATGCCGCCTCTACGTTGCGGAAGCAACCAGTGATTACCATGAGCAGACCGGCACACACGACTGCCGTCACAGGCTCTACGGGGATGAAGTCGAACACCATGGCAGCGACCATGAGCACCATTATGACAGCCGCCATGGGTGCCTTGTAGTCGAGGGTCACCTGCTGCGCCTGCTCCTCCGGCTGTCCAAGCACCACCCAATCGGTCTCGTCGTTATCCAATTGGGCAATGTTGCTCCACTTGCCTTGCACCAACAGCACATCGCCCGACAGCAATTTCACTTCCGCAAGGTCGTTCATGATATATTCATTGTTGCGCTTTATGCCCAGCACGTTGATGTTGTAGCGTTCGCGAAAGCCCGCATTCCGCAAATGCACCCCCAGAATTTTGGCTGTGGGCATGAGCACTATCTCAGAGATTCCTATGTCGTAAAAGTCGATGTTGTTGTGGTCAAGATGCTCGAGCTTGTTCTCGGTGGCAAACCGTTCCATCTTGTCTGTGTCGCCCGTAAGGTATAATATGTCGCCCACGGCGAGTATGCTCTCAGGACTGGCAAGGCTCTGCGTGACA
Organism: uncultured Prevotella sp.; assembly: GCA_964554115.1. Classification (GTDB taxonomy): domain Bacteria; phylum Bacteroidota; class Bacteroidia; order Bacteroidales; family Bacteroidaceae; genus Prevotella. Next base: position 39,116 of record CAZKMT010000007.1, on the reverse strand, counting down.
TTGCGTATGATGCCGCTGCGGTCGGAACTCTCGTTGCGTATCTCCAATATCGACAGTCCGAAGCGGCTGCGCATGTTCAGTTCGGCCACCGTCTTGCCCGCGATGGCCGACTGCGCGGTTATCCTGTAACGCCGCAAGGCTTTGGTGAGGTTGTACTCGCTCACGAGGTCGTTGAGCGTCTTGCTGCGTCCGGAAGTGTGGCCGCCATTGTTTTCCTTCTTGTAAAGGAACATGCGGCTCAGAGGCAGCATGACAATGATGCCGACCGCGATGCAGATTACACCCACGGGGAGGAAAGAGAAGAACCCCAGCGGGTCGTAGCCTGCGGAGGTGAGTGAGTCTTGTATGACAAGGTTGGGGGGCGTACCGATGAGCGTAAGCATGCCACCCATGCTGCTGGCGAAAGCCAATGGCATGAGCAGGCGTGCCGGTTGTGTGCCGCTTTGCATGGCCATGCTTACCACTATGGGCATCATAAGTGCCACAGTGCCCGTGTTGCTGACAAAGGCCCCGATGAATGCGGTCACCAATACTACCAGAAGAAACATGCGCGTGTCGTTGCCTGCGGCCAGCTTCATTATCTTCTGGCTCACGGCCTTGGCCAATCCTGTCTGCAATATGGCACCGCCAACCACGAATAGCCCCACCATCATGATGACCACCGTGGACGAGAAGCCGGCCAAAGCCTCTTCTGGCGTAAGAATCCCCGATATTAAAAGTGTAGTTAGGGCGCACAGAGCCACGATATCGGAGCGTATCTTACCCACGATAAACATTGCCACAGTCAGCCCAAGTATAATCAAGGTTACTGTCATTTGCTGTTTGTGTCTGTCTTTACTTGTTTGTGTTCAAATGTCATTTCCATGCACCGGGATGCGCCCGACATGCCATGGCATCGCTCCGTCATGGCTCAGACCTGCATTCGCGGCGGCGCAAACGGCACACAACCGCCGGCACTATCGCCCACGCCCGGAGTGCCATACATCCTGCCATCACTTATAAACCTCATCACAGTATGGTCAACAACAGCCTTTTTGTGTCATCACGGCAAACGATGAAAGTCCGGTTGCCACACAGCAAAAAAGCCTCAACCTATCAACTGATGTGTAAGCCTAAGGCACAAAGGCCGCTCGGGCTTGAATCCGGGCAGCCTTTGTGCGTGTTATGGATGGTCTCATTCAATGTTTACTCACCTCTTACGGCAGCCACACCCGGCAGCACCTTGCCCTCGATGGCCTCGAGCAAGGCTCCACCGCCGGTGGAGATGTAAGACACCTTGTCGGCCATGCCGAACTTGTTGATGCAGGCCACCGAGTCGCCTCCGCCAATGAGCGAGAACGCGCCGTTGGCTGTGGCATCGGCAATGGCGTCGGCAATGGCCTTTGAACCGCCGATGAAATTGTCAAACTCAAACACTCCGGCCGGGCCGTTCCACAGTATGGTCTTGGCATCCTTGATGGCTGCGGCGAAAGCCTTGCGCGTCTCCGGGCCGGCATCGAGCCCTTCCCATCCATCGGGAACGTTGTCGGAGGGACACACCATCGTGTTTGCGTCGTTAGAGAAAGCGTCAGCGGCAACGCAGTCTGTGCCGAGTATCAGGTTGACGCCATTCTCCTTTGCCTTCTTCATCACGTCAAGGGCAACATCGAGCTTGTCGTCCTCACAGATAGACTTGCCTATCTTGCCACCCTGGGCCTTTGCGAATGTATATGTCATTCCGCCGCAAAGGATGAGGTTGTCAACCTTTCCGAGGAGATTTTCAATAATCCCTATCTTCGTGGAGACTTTCGAACCGCCCATTATTGCGGTAAACGGACGCTTGATGTTGCTAAGCACATTGTCAACGGCGGCTACCTCTTTTTCCATCAAGTAGCCCAACATCTTGTGGTCGGCGTCGAAATAATCGGCTATGACGGCCGTGGAAGCATGGCGGCGGTGAGCTGTGCCGAAAGCATCCATCACGTAGCAGTCGGCGTAAGAGGCCAACTTTTGAGCAAACGTTTTCTGGCACTCTTTCATCTCTTTCTTGGCCTCGTCATACTTGGGGTCGTCTTTGTCGATGCCTACGGGCTTGCCCTCTTCCTCCGGATAGAAGCGAAGGTTCTCAAGCAGGAGCGCCTCACCGGAATTCAATGCGGCCACCTCGGCGTCGGCATTGGCACAATCGGAAGCAAACTTCACGTCTACGCCCAAAGCGGCCGACACATTTTTCACAATCTGAGAGAGCGACAGCTCTTTCTTCACCTTGCCCTTGGGCTTGCCCATGTGGCTCATCATTATGAGCGCGCCACCATCCGTCAACACTTTCTTCAGTGTCGGCAGAGCGCCACGTATACGGGTATCGTCTGTAACGTTTCCATTCTCGTCCAATGGCACATTGAAGTCCACGCGGACAATTGCCTTCTTGCCGGCAAAGTTGAACTGTTCGATATTCATAAATCTCTATTGTTTAATAATGTCTTGATAGCCTTGTCAACGGATTTCTTTCTCCGTTTTTGCGAACGCAAAGTTAGGCATTATAATTAACAAACGGAAAAGTGTTGTCCACATTTTATATTTTTTTGCGGCAATTTGCACGCAAATGCAATGTTGAGTTTGCAAATTTCATATTCATTCAGGCGGCCATGACAGGCAGCCAACACATACACAGACAGGGGAACATGGGCAGGTAAATAATGTTTACAATCGGCGTAATTGCCTTGCGACAGCTGCCATTTGGCATTCTAAAACAGGCCGTTTCGTGACCCAAAACGGCCTGTTTCATGACACGAAACGCCCCGTTTTGCGGTGCAAAACGGCTACTAACGCAAACCAACTGTGAACCAATGCGTTACAAGCAAAGCACAAAAGCGGCCAAAGGGATGTTGGATTTGCGAAATATTTTTACAAAACCATATACACGGAAATGCGGAACAATCCGCCTACCCGCTTTCCGCCGGACATGAGGCGAGCGGTCTCCGGCTGTCTACGCTCCGGCACATGCGCAAGGCTGCGGCGGCACGCATTTGTCTCTCCATGCCTCACAATGACAGAGGGAAGCGGCCGACACACGAATAAATGTTAAAAGCAAAGGCCGGGGCACATATACTGCAAAAATATAGTACCTTTGTAACGTGTAACAGAGGCTGTACCTTAACAGCGGCTTTTTCACTACAGATACAACAAAGGTAATGAATGGGAACAAGTTTGGTTTCGGTTATAATGCCGACATACAATACTGGCAACATACTGTCGGAGAGTATAGAGAGTATCCTGTCGCAGACGTATTCCAACTTAGAGCTGATAATAACTGACGACAATTCTGATGACGAATCAACATTGTCAATATTAAGGCATTACGAGCAGAAAGACAAACGGGTAAAAATCATCTATTTGGACGAGAACCACGGCGCGGGATATGCACGCAACAAAGCCATAGAAATAGCCAGAGGGCGATACTTGGCTTTTTGCGACAGTGACGACAGGTGGTTTCCCGAAAAACTGGAGAAGCAGCTCGCGTTCATACAACTAAAGAAATGCTGTCTTGTTTACTCTTCCTATGTGATATGCGACCAGGATGGAAACACAAGGGGCATTTTCGTGTCGCCGCGCATAGTGACCTACGGGGGGATGAAGCGCGATGACAAGATAGGATGCCTGACTGCCCTGTATGACACTTCGCACTATGGCAAGTTTTACTTCCCTCTGCTCCGCAAGCGGCAAGACTGGGCCATGTTCATACTCCTCCTGCGGAAATGCAGGAAAGCGTATGGGCTGAAGGAGCCGCTCGCTTATTACAGGCTGCGGGGCGACTCGCTGTCGAGCAACAAGAAGTCGCTTGTGAAATTCAACATCAACGTGTATCATAAAATATTGGGATTCTCAAAGGTCAAGTCTTACTTGTATTTCTCTTTCATATTCTTGCCAACATACATCATAAAAACCGTGAAAAGAATGATAGACAGCCAGAAATACATGATGGCCATGAGGGAAGCACGGAGCAAGGCCGCGACCTAAGAGAGAGAGTAAAGATGTGGCAGGCCGCATTCAAGAGAATCGTGCCATGCAAAAAAATGTTTATAATATAATATATAGACTAATATTCAGTTAATGTAATAGCGTGATACAGATGTGAATGAAATGAATCAATATATACTCTATATCGTTGGAACGTTCATCATTAGCATGGTGTGTGGCTTCATTGCCATTCCTGTCATAATAAGATTCTGCAAGAAGAAAGAATTATACGACCGCCCCGACGCCCGCAAGGTGCATAAGCGCAGTGTGCCCCGCTTAGGCGGCATATGCTTCATTCCAAGCATGATTATTTCCTGCATCGCGATGATTGTCGTGTTCAACAAGACTGCGGTCAACAGCCAAATAACCGTCAACCTTGCTTCGATATACTTTTTCGTGAGTCTCATGCTCATCTACTGCCTTGGCATGGTGGACGACATTGTGAGCCTCGGGCCGAAGACAAAGTTCTTGGTACAGGTGGTGGCCGCCGCGTTGCTGCCCGCTTCCGGCCTTTACATCAACAACATGTATGGCTTCCTGGGCATTTACGAACTGCCGTTTGAAATAGGAGCCGTGCTGACAGTGTTCATAATCGTGTTCATCGACAATGCAATGAACCTCATCGACGGCATCGACGGCTTGTCGGGCGGCCTGTCGTTCATAGCCCTATCAGGCTTTCTCACCTGTTTCGCGCATGAGGGCAAGTGGACTTACTGCATATTGATAGCCGGACTGATGGGCGTGCTGATAGCCTTTCTTTACTTCAACGTGTTTGGCGACAGACACAACGAACAGAAAATATTCATGGGCGACTCCGGCAGCCTTACTCTCGGCTTCATCTTAGGTTTCCTGTTAGTGAAGTTCTCAATGGACAATCCCAACGTCATGCCATTCAGAAACGACAGCCTAATGCTGTCGTACACACTGTTGGCTATACCGATATTAGACGTGGTTCGCGTCATCTTCGTCCGCATATACCACCGCAAGCCCATTTTCGGAGCCGACAAGAACCACATACACCACAAGCTGATGCGCGCGGGCATGAGCCAGCACCAAGCATTGGTGACGATACTGGCGCTGTCGCTGTTCTACATAGCATTCAATCATATCACATACAATTTCTTATATTTCAGCAGCATTGCGGTTCTCGACATCTTGATTTGGATAGTGTTCCACACGATAGTCAACATAGTCATAAAGCGCAGGGGGCAGGAAGTGTTTAACAACGATTCCATGAAATGATAAAAAGACTATTCGACATTGTTGGCTCCATCATCGGGCTGGTAGTGCTGTCGCCGGTATTCATGATAGTGTACTTGGGGCTTAAAGTGAGCAGTCCGGGAGCGGCCATATACAAGCAGGAGCGCATCGGGCTGGGCGGCCGCCCGTTTTGCATATACAAATTCAGGACAATGGTGGTAAACACCGAAGAGAACGGCATACCGCAACTGGCCGAACAGAACGACAGCAGACTGACACCATTCGGGCGTCTTCTACGGGAGCACCACCTTGACGAACTGCCACAATTATGGAACGTGCTCAAAGGCGACATGTCGTTTGTGGGATACCGTCCGGAACGCAAGTTCTTCATAGAGCAAATAATGGAAGTGCGCCCCGACTACACCGAACTTTACAGAATCCGCCCGGGCATAACCTCATTCGCCACCCTATACAACGGCTATACAAACACACTGGAAAAGATGATAAAGCGATTGGACATGGATCTTGACTATCTGCACAACATGTCATTCGCGCTCGACATGAAAATCATTGTGGCAACGTGCATAAACATCATATCCGGCAAGAAATTCTGATGGCGGCGAACCGACCCGCCACCGGCCACGGCACAATGACGCAAACCGACAAAGGCTGGAAAGACGGAGATTGCCCCATACCACTACACTCATGACGGCAATAATAATACTGAATTGGAACGGAAGCGATGACACGCTGGAATGCCTGGAGTCGCTTTACAAGATGACTTCGGATTTCTATGTGGTCATAATGGACAACGGATCCACCGATGGCTCTGTGGAACGCATAAGCTCATGGTTGTCTGACAACGGCATAAGCGTGCGCAATGCCCATGTCGGGCATATCTTGGATTGCCCTCCGGCGTTAAGGGAGTGCATACTGTGCAGCAGCGCAACAAACATGGGCTATGCCAAAGGCAACAACGAGGCAATCAGACTGCTTGGGAACTACCTGCCGGACAGCTTTCTGCTGCTCAACAACGACACCGTGGTTGAACCTGACTTCCTTGACTATCTTGATGTGTTCGCATCGCAACACGCCGAAATGCAGGCATTAACGCCAATGATTTGCCTTGAGAGACGCCGTGACGTGGTGTGGAACTGCGGCGGACGCCTGGCTCTTGGGATGAGGAAATATTACTATGCCAACAAAAGCACTGCGGCAGTAAAGCGTTGTGACTTCTTACCTGTGACCTTCGTGACAGGTTGCGCTCTGTATTTCAGACCGACACTGCTGCGCGGCGATGGCGGAATATTCACCGAGAGGTTCTTTTTTGGCGAGGAGGACTTCAACTTCTGCCTGCGCATGAAGAGGGAGAGGAGGAAAATGGCATGTGTGCTCACATCGAAGATATATCACAAGGTGAGTGCATCCACAAGCAACAAGGCTCATGCGGGGAAAATATACATTCACTACTTGAACCGCTTCATAGACATAAGGCTTAACTCAACCGCTGCGTTCTACCTGTTGTGGGCAATGGTCAACGTGCCTTATGTTACGCTGCTTCTCGCAAGGCGTTCCGACATCGGCCTGCGCCGTGGCCTGCGCATAATGCGTGACGTGGTGCGTGATTCACGCCGCAAGGATGGCGTAGACAGCAAGTGTTTCACCGAAGCAATGAACACAAACCGACATTAGGCAGGAGACGCAGCGTGGCATGGCGGCTTTCATTGTCTTTCACCGCCACATTTTTACGTTTGTGAAATTAATGGCCTATATGCATCAAATCGGCGGGGCTGATGTCATAGTGCTCCATGACATTCTTTATCTGCACATCATTATAAGATTCTCCGCAGTTGACAGAAGAAAGGCTTGTGCCCTTGTGTGTCAATTGGTAGAAATTGTCGAGCGGAATCATATTGTAAGCCTTTTTTTTGAGGACATTTACTTTTGTCCCGCCGAGCACGGACATGAAGTAAAACCACACGTCATCTGCCGTGGGACATAGCGTCGGGAAAAGGCTTCTGTTGGTGACATCACCATGAAGGAATGCTTTCTTGAAGATGCAACCGCCTCCGGTAGTGCAGAACAAGGGGCTTTCGCATGTGTCATAGACAAGCAAGTCCCACTTATTGTAGGGCTTCAAGTTGCCATCGCGTGTAAATGTCGGACGATGAGCCCTATGCGTGTGGATTGTGTCGGGCGACGTTTCGTGGGCCTTTACCAGACGCTCCACGAAATCCGACGAATAATAGAAATCATCGTCAACCGTGATTATAAGGTCATCGGGATAAAACTCCAATGCCGGCACGTATTTCTTGTAAGACTTCAAGTCCTCACAAAAATTTATGGTTAATCCCGCCTCCCGGAGCAAACTGAGCCGCGCAGGTAAGTTTTGACTGTTCCAATGCTCCTTGTCAAGCCACAATACCACAGCGTCGGGCTTGTATGTCTGCCGTAACAGCGACAGAATGACTACGGGTAGCACCGACTCAACACGCCGTCCATAGCTGGTAACAGACACCACCACACGTTCCTTGCGCGTGGCGGTATTGATACCACACGCCGTTGTCTGCACAAAGGCTTTGCAATATTGCTTTATGGATTCGCCTATTATGGAATCTATGAGTATGCCTGTTTTCTTTATTATTTCGTTTGCCATGTTTCTTTGTTGTTACGCCGCTGTGCCTCATCGCAATCAGGAAGCTATTCCAGCAGTTTCGTGAAAAATACGTCAATTAAGAACAGCGTTATTCCCACTGTTCCGACAACAGTCTTTGCCAGCCAAGCGGGATTTATGGTATAATAAATACATGTGAACAGCAAAATGTTGGCGATGCCATACAGTGCATATACTCTGTAGGCCACTATGGGAAGGAATGCAAACACAACGAAAAGGAATATGGATATGCCTGTCATCTTCAGCACTAATGGCAAGTATTTAAAACGCTGCGCTATGGTATCGTAGAAGTACAGACAATAAAAATATGTGGCGATGGTTACGAGCAGTATGGCATTGAACACATTTATCTCCTCACCGATGACACCTTGGTCTCTCAATGTCTGGTAGGCTTCAAGCTTGTCGCCTATGTAAGGTATAGGCAGGCTGAATATGAAATCAACACCGGCAAAGTAAATGGCATAGCCAAGCGGGATTAGAGCAGCCCACAACAGACGACTTCTCGTACCCATTTCCTTGTTGCCAAGGAAAAGCATAGGCAGCAAGGCTATTGCCGAGTAGTGGAAGAATACCGCAAAGCAAAACAATAAGGCTGCTCGCTTCTTCCTGCCCTCAGCGACAGGTATAAGCATTAGCAGGGCAAGACTTGCAACGACGCTTGCCCTGATTTGCGTCATCTCGTGGTATATAAAGAAATAGCCCATGTAGACAACCAAGGGAAGATACCAGCTGTCGGACAGTCTGCGAAAGGCCACAAACTTGATGGACACGGCAAGACCGGCGTATAAGAGAAATATCACGTGGACATCATCATAAAACATGTTGGCTATCTTCGCCAACATGATAAACGAGTATTCCACGCTCATTGCAACCAAGTCATCGTCATAGTGGTTGAAGTAATATTCGTATGATTCAGAATCTTTGTCTATTCCAACTTCCTTAAGTCCGGCACACATCACGAGAATAACTCCCGTCACCATATAGATATATTTATTGTATTTCTCCAAACGCTCTTCAATCAGCGAAAGGAGAAACAAAACAATCTGTATAGTAAGCAATAGAAGTATCATCTGCGCTAAGAGTGGTATGCCTTAAAAACACCCTTCTTTCCTGGCCGCGTATATTGTGATGGACAAGAAAGCCAAAACAGTCATGAACCCAACGAAAAGCATTCTCTTGGGGCCGGCTGGCTTCAAGGGCACTGTAGCCGACTGCAAGATTGTGAAGGCAGGCGTCTTTTCCTGTACCTTTGCCTGTGCAAGCTGCAACTGTGTGGCCATGGTACTGTAATTGTTAAATTTCAGTTGCATGTCGTTCTCAAGGTCATCGAGTTTCGATTTCACCTTTTGCAGAATCAAGTCTGAGTTCTCATCGGAAAAAGTAGCGTACTTATGCATCGCCTCTTCGTATTCGGCCTTGGCTTCCTTGTAGAGACCCTCTGTGTATTTGAGGTCAATGGTGGCCTTGTTTGTCCTGTATTTGGTGATGAATAGTTGGAGCTTGTTCTTAACCGAATCTGCCATGAGCGCGCTGACGAGCGGGTCTTGGTCGGTGACTGTAATAGAGATGACGTATGTCTTTTTGTCAACCATGCAAGAGATGTTTTTCCCAATGGCATCGTTGATGGTCTTTTGCTCGCGCGTAAGCATGAACGGATTTACTTTTGAATTGTCTTCGTTTGGGTTCCTTTCGATAGGTATGAGGCGCTTGATTGAACCCATTATGGCCACCCACCACGGCTTTTTCTGGTATTTGGCAAGATATTCATAATAAGTGGTATGCACATCACCGTCTGACGTCGTAATCATTATGGGAAACAAACTCGAACGGAAGTCTACAGACTCCATTAGATGAGGGTATAGTTCTGGAAATATTGCATCGCTTCCTGTGGAACTACTCCCTAAGCTAAAACCAAAAGACGATGCCAAGTCGCTTATGGAATTGCCTCCGAAGCTCGATGTCTCTGGAGCCAGCTCAACCACGCATGTATAATATCTGGGAACACAGAGAATGATGAAGCAAGACAATACGAAAACAATTGGAAGGACTTTCATGTACAGCCGTTTATACTTTACTATAACCTTGCTTATTTTTACAAAGTCTATTTGCTTTATTTTTCCGTTATTTTCCATCTGTTACAGCCTATATTTTGGATTTATGTGGTTATCTTTATGAAATTATTTGCACCAAACGAAGCCTTGCATGGCTTGGCAACATGCAAATATAAGTATTTTTTGCGATACGAAACAACGTTCCCACTTTTTTATGTCGAATTATTTCAACCTGCATGATTTTATTGTTTGGACTATGAAACTCTTGTTCTTTCGTACTGATATACCCACCAAGATGGATATTCCTGTCAGCGCGCCCCACCACGAAAGAGTATTTTGCATGAAAACAAAAGCCATGGACATGGATATATCTGCCAATAAATTACCATGTCCGCCTTTTATAGACAAAGCCTTGTTAATGAAAATATATGATGACACATTCCGGAGCACAAGACATAACACCATTGAATAAAGTACCATCTGGAGGTTTGAGAAACACAGGGCGGACGCCCCTGTGGAAACGACACTGAAAGCCAGCGTACCGATATTGATGCACATCAGTGCCTGTTGCTTGTTAAGACACTTGAAATATGTTGTGTACAGCAATTGCATTTTGCCCTCATAAAGACAGAACACCACCAATATAGACAGATAAGACACACTATCGCTATATTCAGGAAGCCAGAGTCCAATTATGTAAGCCAGCGGATAGTATAGTATGAATATGAAATAAAAAAGGATGCTCAACAGTTTCTCAAGGTTCCTATAAATGGATTTCTTTCTCTCGTCAGAAGCATTGCGGATGAACGGAAACAGAGCAAGACTGGCCTGCGTTATTATCATAGTTAGGAAAAACGCTAACGACAAAGCCAATGAAACTTTTCCGAATGTTATGATGTCCCATTTACTTTTTATGAAAAGTCGACCGGTTCCCAGTATTAGGTTTCCAACGATATTTGATAATGTAAGCGAAATTCCGGTCTTGATATAAGTAAAGATATTTGTTGCGGTGTCTTTCAGCGACAGTAGTTTTGGTTTGCAATATTCCCTCATGAAAGGTTTTACGATCAAGAAGAATGGGATAATCTCGCTTACAAGGTATATGCCTATTATGATAAAAAAAGGTATTTTCCCAATGAAAACCGTTGTTATCACCATAATAATCAATGACACCTTGCGCAGGATGTCGCAATTAGATGTGCAGATGATATTATTTGTGGACAGCAAGGTCATGGAAAAGAAATTGTATATGTTCTTTATCGGTATGTACAGGCATACAAACAACAACACGATTTGTTCGTTTCCCTGCACGAATAATGTCACAATGCAGACACCACCAAAAAAGAGAATGGTCTGGAAAACCGCGTAATACAGAAAAATCGAATATATTTCGTTTGCAGGAATATCAGACAGCCTCTTGCCTCCGAACCTTAGATATATTCCGTCTACCATTCCGAAATGCAACAATCCAATAAAAGAACTGTACAATACAAACAGTTGCCAATATCCAAAGTCTACGACAGTTGTCGTTTTTGGTATTATGCCCGACATACATACACTCGCCAATATGCTTGTCACTTGGGCCGCGAATGTATATATTATGTTTTTAAACAACAGTTTGTCCATCGCACATCGGTAAGGCCGTTCTTCGCATTGGCCACGAAAAAGCAAAAAAGGAGTGTTTCACTCCTTTAGCAGATTGGCAATCGTGGCTATCATAGTGGCAATTGATGCCGTACCGGAGCCGATGGCAACCATTTCAGCCACAGTCAGTTTTCGGTTTTCAGGCTTGCTGGGCACTACTATCTCGCAGCCAGGCATGGGCCGGTTCTTACGGTTTGCCTTGGCTATCGTTCCATTCATGTAGACTATATATGTCTGGTTCTTTTTTGCCTGGTTGCCCCATCCGCCCGCTTGGTCGATGTAATAGTCAAGTTTCTCTCCATCCCTAAAGGCAACTGTGTTCGGGTACATCACATCTCCACTTATCTTCACCGTTCCCGAATATTCCGGAACTATGATTCGGTCTCCCTCACGCAGCACCACGTCATAGTTGCTGCCCGGTTCTTCGAGAGCCTTGTCGAGATTTATTCCCACATAGTAAGTAGTTCCCAAGTCGAGTTTCTTTGTATCTATGGTATCATTGCCTCCGCTTTGCGCACTGGCCATCTTAACCACATTCTCCATGCGCAAGCGTTCTTCCGTAGTAACTTTCCGTATAAGACGCGCGCCTTCCGGATATGCCGTATTGGTCAGTCCGCCAGCCTCTCGGATTATTTCACTCAATCGTTGGCTCTTTTTTGACAATGTATATGTTCCATTATACATCACTTCGCCCTCAATAGTGACATTTTTCTGGTCTGTATAACCTGGGATGGAACGCACATACACCTCATCAAACGGCTGCAGCATGAACCCCGGCTCGCCATCTATCACAAAGCCGTCTTTCAAGGAGAACGTGAATGTCTGGGCTATCGTGTCTGACGAAGTGGTGGCTTTCGGGTTGTAATATCGCCGCGCAACATCCACTTTCATCACGGATGCTGAATTTTTAAGTCCCCCGGCCTGCAACACAAAGTCCTCAATCGTTTCATTGTCTGCATATTGGTATGTGCCGGGATACATCACTTCACCATGTATGGTAAGTATCCGCTCATCCTGCAAATCTTTATTGCTTGGCACATAGAGCACGTCTTCATTGCGCAGGGGCACGTCAGGAACATCGCCCGACAAAATGCCAGCAATGTCTACTGACACTACCTCTAGCGTACGGTCGGGCTTCATCCTGTGCATGACGCCACGCGCGGTCAAGGCATCTTCCGTCACACCATCGGCTTGCTCAATCAACGACCGCACAGTAGTCACACTGCCACCAACCTGATACATGCCGGGACGGAACACCGCACCCTTTATCTCCACCATGTTGGAGAAGCGAGGTATCACGGAGTCCACATTCACAGAATCCTCGTCACTCATCTTGAATGTGTTGAGGTCAAACTCATCCACATTATATATGGAATACTCCCTGCCTTCCTTGCGGATGACCTTGACAGACTTGGTATATGCGTTGCCCGTGAATCCTCCTGAATATTTCAACAGCGAGCCAAGGCTCTCGTTTGCTTTCATTTCGTAAAACATTGGGCGTTTCACCTTTCCGGCTATGTTCACAAGGCAGTCATATGCTCCTACCACAATGACGTCATTGTCAGACAGCCGTATGTTACCGCTCATCTGTCCATTGAGGATATAGTCATAAATGTCTACTATGCTTATCAGCCGGTTTTCCCTATACACCTTTATGTTTCGCAGCGTTCCGATATCATTGATGCCACCCGCCATGTACAAAGCATGGAACACCGTGGCAAATGCCGAAACAGTATATGTTCCGGGGGCTTCCACCTCTCCCATGACGTTTACCGTTATCGTGCGTGTCTGACCCACGGTGAGCATTATTTGCGAACTGCTGTAGCGCGTGCCCAACGTGGAGCGCAATCTTGTGTTGGCTTCGGCAACGGTCAGCCCGCTGACAGTCACCGGCCCGAAGCCTTCGATAGTCACCGTTCCATCCGGTGATACAGTGCTTTCAATCGTCTTTTGCGACGCTCCATATATGTCTATGAAAACAACGTCACCCGGCCCCAAAAGATAGTCTTGCGGAGTGGCTATGTTCATGTTTGGCTCGAAAGTCAGATTCTCGTTATTGAAAATGTCGTGCCCGAATATTTTGCGCTTGTTTTTATCCTCCCTGCCTCTCATCATCTCTTCGATATACATCTGATCATATATCTGCATGGAGTCGGGCATGAATGAACTCAATTCCCGCTGCATGAGCATGAACTCGGCATCCTGACTATCGTAAGTGTGTGTCGTCTGCTGCTTTATATTGCCGTCCTTAAGACGATATTTCGACACGTAAGTATCACTTTTCTTGTTTCCGTTGTTTTTGCGCATACGGTCTGTGCTCGTGCCTGTGGTTGTTATGTCCACGGTTCCAAGCCCCTGGTTTTGCGTCTGCCGCTCGTATTTGTTTTTCGCACTCCTTATCTGGTCTATGGTAACGCCGCGCTGCATCAGCTTTGTCACTATCTGCGATTGCGAAGTGCCTTTCTGCTGCTCCTCAATTACGAAATCCATTATTTGCTGGTCCGTCATGGATGACTGCGCGAAAGCGGCAGCTGTGAAAGCCAGCAGCATTAACATCGAAACGAAGTATCTTTTCATTATATGTTCGATATAAAATGTTGGTGTTATGCTATTGCTACAATATAAAACTCTACTTTCCAAAAATTATTGCAAAGGTAAACATTTTTGCCAATAAAATGATATGAGTTTCACAGAAAATATCTATCTTTGCATTGTTTTCGGAGGAAAAACAAAAAGTAACCATGGGCTTGACTGGATTTGACAGCGGGTTGAGATGGTACGTAAGCATGCGGAGTGACGGCTGCATACTCCATAATCTATTCGGCCAAAAATTTATCTGGCGAAAACAATTACGCTCTCGCTGCCTAATCGAAGCACAGTAGATTCGGGCTTTATCCTGCCACAAGGTGGAAGGACGAGACATCGCTCAGAGGCTGTAGTTCCGAAGCATTCTGACAAAGCGGTGCGGTAATATCGGAAATAGTCGCTCCACGCCTCGGTGGCGCGATGAAAATTCAGGGGATAAGGTGATGGTTGTTGGTTCGGGTATTGCCATCACACGAAAACCGAAGTCCGAAATAAGCATGTAGAAAGCGTATGGTTTCCCTGTTTGGACGAGGGTTCGATTCCCTCCAGGTCCACTCGAAGAAGCAATAAATCCGCTGCGTAACAGCGGATTTATTGCTTTTGCAAATTTCTTTCTCCCTTTTGTTTCCCGAAATCTTCATTACATATCCGCATATTATCCAACTTGCAAATATGCAACCAATGGCAACCGACTGCGACCCGATTTTCGCTTCGTGTCGTTTTGGGTTGCGAAACGCACCACTTCAGAGAACGAAACAGGCCGTTTTACAAGCCAAGACGGCCTGTTTTGCAAACCCAAACGGTACATTTCATAATACATTGATTGCCAAATGGTTACACAAGAGCATGTTCACGATGGCCTTTAACACAATAAAAGTTAATCTCAGCATGTGGGCGAGCCGTTGCCGGAAGAACAGACTTACAGTCTCCTACGCCTGTAATGCCGGAAAGAATACGAAATGGAGAAAGACCGGCAGAGAGAGGAACAGACCGGCACGGCAAACACCTCGCTTGCGGAAAAGCCCTCGCCAAGGAAATGGCGGGAACATGGAACGGACAAGATGTCGGATTAATGCCTTTGCTGCCACCCCGCCAATCATTTGCGCATGAGCCTCATCAGTCAGCCCCTTTTGTCAGCCTGACACGACCGGCTCCGCCGCAGTGTACTGCCATATAGTCCGCCATGCCGGACTTTATCCGAAGAGAGCACGCAGGGCTTCCTCCACTTTCCTTACAGGCACCAGCTCTATCTTGATTTTTCTTTGATTGAGGCTCTGCATATTGAGGTTCGGAACAATCATGTGACAGAAGCCCAACTTCTCAGCTTCCGCCACACGCTGCTCCATACGGCTTACGGGGCGCACCTCGCCACTGAGCCCCACCTCACCGGCCATGCACCATCCCATTTCTATCGGAGTGTCCACATTACTCGACAGAACAGCCGCGATGACACTCAAATCCATGGCGAGGTCGGTGACGCGCAGGCCACCGGCAATGTTCAGGAAAACATCCTTTTGCATCAGTTTGAATCCCACCCGCTTTTCGAGCACAGCCAGCAGCATGTTGAGGCGGCGTTGGTCAAAGCCTGTCGCGGTGCGCTGCGGCGTGCCGTAAGCCGCAGTAGACACTAATGCCTGCGTCTCGACAAGGAAAGGCCGCACGCCCTCTATGGCCGCGCTGATGGCAATGCCGCTGAGTCCCTCATGGTCTTGTGTGAGCAGCAGTTCCGATGGATTGCCCACCTGCCTGAGCCCTGTCTGCTCCATCTCGTAGATGCCAAGCTCTGAAGTGCTGCCAAAGCGGTTCTTTATGCTGCGCAATATGCGGTACATATAATGTTGGTCGCCCTCAAACTGTATCACGGCATCCACTATGTGTTCCAGAATCTTTGGACCGGCCAATGCGCCGTCCTTGTTGATGTGGCCTATGAGGATAACCGGTATGCCGCTCGTCTTGGCGAAACGCAACAGAGCCGAGGCGCACTCGCGCACTTGCACTATGCTACCGGGGCCGGAGTCCGCCTCTTCTGTGTGTATCGTCTGAATGGAGTCTATCACCACCACTTCGGGCATCACATCCTTTATATGCGTGAAAATGTTTTCCAATGAAGTCTCGCAGAGTATGTGGCACGTTTCGTTCTGCGGGTGCTCAATGCGCTCGGCGCGCATCTTCAGTTGGTGCGCGCTCTCCTCACCGCTTACGTAGAGTATATTTCTCTCCGGCATTCGCAGTATGGTCTGCAGGGTGAGGGTGCTCTTTCCTATGCCCGGTTCGCCGCCCAAAAGCACTATCGAGCCAGGCACGAGCCCTCCTCCGAGCACCCTGTTCAGTTCGTCGTCGTGCATGTCGATGCGCGGTTCATCCTTTGCGCTTATTTCCCGCAGCAGCAACGGCTTGCTGCCGCTGCCCGGACAACGGGCATTACGCACCGACATTGCCGCCGAGCGTGCAGCCTGAGAGCCACTGTCGGCACTCACCTTTATCTCTTTGAAAGTGTTCCATTGCCCGCAACCGGGGCACTTGCCAATCCACTTAGCCGACTCTTGCCCGCAATTGCCGCATACGTAAGCAGTCCTCTCTTTTGCCATAGCAGCACAAAAGTAGCAATTATTTTCGTCATTACGAAATAATTTATTAATTTTGCGGCGTGATTAAGGCTAATATCGCGCATTGATTAAAAACTCGGCAGGGGCGCCCGTGTGTATTATACGCAGGGCGTCCCTCTTTTGAATGGATATAACAGATTTGCAGAATGAAGCGTGTCCATATTCTCATTGCCATCGTAACGTTGCTCTCCGCGTGCGGGCAATCAGCTGAAGAGGTGCGGCGCATGTCGCGGGAGGAACGGTTGAGGCTGACGCGCGAAGACTCGGCTGCGCTCAAGGTGGCCGTCATGCCTACGCTCGACTGTCTGCCCTTATATGTGGCGAGGTTCTATAACCTATTCGATACGCTGGGAGCAGATGTGAGACTGAAGCCATTCACGGCGCACATGGACTGCGACACGGCACTGGCTCGCGGGCGTGTCGAAGGCTCAATCACCGACCTTGTGCGTGGCCAGAGACTGTCGGCAATGGGCACACCGCTTACCTACGTCACTGCCACCAACGCTTATTGGCAACTCATAACCAATCATAACGCACGGATTTCCAACCTGAAGCACCTCGACGACAAGATGGTGGCCATGACCCGATTCTCGGCCACCAACTTGTTGTGTGACTATGCCGTAGATGAGTCGGGGCTCAACTCAGAGAACGTGTTCCGTGTGCAAATCAACGATGTCGACATCCGTCTTAGGATGTTACAAAACAACTCGATGGACGCCATGCTTCTGACCGAACCGCAGGCCACCGTGGCACGGGTGGGCGGACACCGAGTGTTGCGCGACTCTCGCTCGCTCGACATAAGGCTTGGTGCCGTGGCATTCCGCGCCGAGGCACTCGAAGACTCCACACGCAAGTGGCAAATGGATGTGTTTGTCAGAGCCTACAACATGGCCTGCGATTCCATAGCCAAGTACGGACTGGCAAAATACAGACAGTTAGTGGCCGAGTGTTGCGGGGTTTCTCGGGAGACGGCAGACTCCATTCCGCACGACTTGAAATTCACACACGCTGCCTCCCCAAGGGCGAAAGATATAGAAGTGGCCGACAATTGGCTGAAAAAAGCAATGACAGAGGATAATTATGGAAAAGGACTACCAACTGAACAGGATAATGGAAAATATAGCCAGCCTGTCTCTGGGCGAGGCTCTTGACGGCTTGACGGCTTTCAGCGCGATGCATCCGGAGTTTGCCATGGAGGATGCCTTGCGCGCGATTCGCAATGAATACAGGCTGATGTTCGACTATTGGTGCGACGGATTTCGCGATGAACAGCTCGAAAAAGTCTATCGAAACATGATAGTGCGGGCATACAGACTTGCCGCCAACGCATACATGCGTTATTCCGCCACTCACTCGCCATTCCTTTTCAAGATGTACAACAGGGTGAGAACGACTGGCCGCGACTGGGTGTTGGCTTCGCTACAAGGCGAGCTTGAAAACTATGTGTCGGACATGGCAATGCTCCAATTGGAACCGACGAAACGGCGGCAGGAACGCAAGGACGAACTTTCCAAGGCTCACCAGCAGTACATGAATGACCTGTTTGACTTCCTTTGCACATCCCATCAATGGGCCGATGGCAGCGTAGAGGCTCTTGAACAGGTGCTGCTGTCGCCAACGGTCGACACAGTTGACCAGCAGTTGATAGTCTCGGCTGTCATGCTCGGAGCCATGAACATGTTTGACATCAACAAGTTCCGCCTATTGCTGAAAGTGTATATGGAGAGCGCGGATGAACAGGTCCGGCAGCGCGCTTTTGTGGGATGGGTGATGGCCTTGGGCTACGGCATGCATAAGGCTTTTCCCGAAGAAAGAGAAATGGTGGAATCACTGCTTGCCGACGAGCGTGTGAGGAAAGAGCTTGTAGAGCTGCAAATACAGATACTTTATTGCCTCAGTGCCGAAACTGACAACCGGACAATACAGAAAGAGATAATGCCGGACTTGCTGAAACATAACGGACTGAACATAACACCCAACGGGATTGAGGAAAAAGATGACGATGCGATGGAGGACATCCTGCATCCCGACGAGGCGGAACGCCGCATGGAAAGGCTGGAGGAGAGCTTCCGCAAGATGATGGACATGCAGAAAGCCGGCTCCGACATATATTTCGGTGGCTTCTCGCAAATGAAAAGGTTTCCTTTTTTTGACAGCGTGAGCAACTGGTTTATGCCTTTTTATCCAGAGCATCCGGCCGTCAGTGCGGTATGCGGCAATCCGGACAATGGCGACATGGTGCGTGCCATTGTGGAAAACATGCCTTTCTGCGACAGCGACAAGTATTCGTTTGTAATCGCTTTCCAACAAGTGGTCAACAGAATACCGCAAAACATAAGGGAAATGCTTACCGGAGGCAATATAATGGGCACCGGAATGGTCTCTGCCGACGAACGGCGCACCCCTGCATACATACGGCGCATATACCTACAAGACCTTTACCGCTTCTTCAGGCTTTTCCCGTCGCGCAGCCAATTCTACAATCCCTTTGGGACAAATGACGGCGGAAAGCTTTTCAACTATATATTTTTTGCCAACCCAATATTCCGCGGCACAGCCCTTGAGAGCTGCTTTGGGGAAATAGCCTCGTGTCTGCTGAAACGCAAGATGCGCCATGAGACGGTGACTGTGCTGGACAATTATTCCGAAAAGGAGCGCGACTACCTTTATTATATGCTTTGCGGAAATGTGACGCTCGAATGGTCTGACGTGTCGTTTGAGCGCAGTTCCGCGTCGGCATCCGCCTGCTTCGCATCGGCACTGCGTCTAAAGCCGGATGACGTGAAAGCCCTTTCCGGACTGGCCCGGGCTAACTTTTATGAAGGTGAATATACCATTGCCCTCGATGCTTACAACCGTTTGACGGAGCTTCGTCCTGCCAACAGGAGCTTTGTATTGAACAAAACGGTATGCTTGGTAAACCTGGAACGCTATGAAGAGGCTTTGAAATTACTTTACCAATTAAACTATGAGGCTCCCGAAGATGAGCGCGCAAACAGGGTAATGGCACGCGCATTGATGTGCACCGGGAAGTATGAGAAAGCTGGAAAGATATATTCAGAGATTTGTGTTTCGGCTTCATGCGAGCATGAAGACATGGCGAACTATGGACTGAACGAATGGTTTGGCGGCAACAAGAGGGCGGCTGCAATTCATTTCGCCGACTATCTGCACATGCGCTATGGTAAAGTTGGGGTTGACGAGTGCCGCAAACGGTTTGGCGCAGATATACTTGGAAAGGAGAGCAAGCTGCTGGCCGAGCACGGAATAACGCCTACAGACGCTCTTCTGATGGGTGACTTGGTATGCGAAGTGATTTTTCCGGAAAAATGAGTCTCTGGCCTTGGCTGGCAATGACAGGCAACGACATGCCGACACTACGCGACAAGCGTATCTTGAACAGACAAGACACCCTGCCTGCCTTGGGCGTGACCGTAAACTAACGCCTTGATTTAAGCTGACCATCCTTGTCAAGCGTGTATGCCACACGGCTGTGAAAGCCAGAGGTTTGGCGGCAAATGGCCGCATCCATGCCATTCCGTTCCGATTGATATAGGCCGACATTGCCTCAAGCGAAATGCCCGCTTCTCAGAGAAACGGGCTTAACAAGTGGGCAAACCATCCGACAAACTTTTGCCACGGGTTGCGAAACTCATTCCAATATTCAGGGGTCAGATATATGCTTTTGCCTTTGTCACGGTCAAACATGTCATTGAGTTGTTTTGTCGTTGGCATGTCTATGATGACGGCATTCTCTTCATAGTCCCAGCTCAGGCTGCGGGCATTGAGGTTTGCACTGCCCACAGTGCAATAACCACCGTCGACCATGATGATTTTGGAGTGGTGGAATCCCGGTTCGTAAAGCCACACATCAGCACCTTTTTTCATCAGCTTGTGTACATTATAGAACACACAAGACGGCGTGAGCGGTATGTCGCTGTGGACTGAGACCATTATTTCCACTTTCACTCCGCGCTTCAATGCATTCTTGATGGCTTTTTTCAGTTTCCGGTTCAGCGTGAAATATGGGTTTATCAGTTTTATGGAGTCTTTCGCGGTATTGAAAGCATTGATGTAAAACGTACGTATTATTTCATTGGTGGTGTGCGGTTCTCTATTTATTATGCCAACCATCTTGCGTCCGGCGGTAGATGTGGTGTCGGGCGTCAGCCCTTCAAATTCCACTGGTTGGTACGCGCGGAAATACTTCTGGTCCCAAATGTCTTCTCCGGTTACTTTCTTCCACATCCTTATGAAAATCATCTGGAGCTGACTTACAGCACCACCCTCAATGCGGCAGTGCATGTCGCGCCACTCACCGACTTCCTCCGTGCCCGTTATGTAGTAGTCGGCCACGTTCATGCCACCCGTATAAGCCACGTTGCCATCTATGACAACAATCTTCCGGTGGTCGCGTGTGAACACGTGGTTTATCCAAGGAAAGCGCAAGGGGTCGAACTCATGGATGTCTATACCGTCCTCACGCAACTTCTTTATATGCTCTTTTTTCAAAGGACGGTTGTTGGAGTCGTTGCCGAATCCGTCAAACAAGGCTCTCACTTCCACGCCGTCCTTCGCTTTCTGCCGCAACAGGTCGAACAGTTCGGAGGCAATGGAATCATTGCGGAAGTTGAAGTATTCAAGGTGGATGCTGCTTTTTGCCTGTCTGATGGCTTTGAACAGGTCGTCAAACTTGTCCTGTCCGGACATGAATAGCACAACACTATTGTTGTCAGTAAATGTAATTCCATTGTCTTTCAGCACCCTTACCATTGTAGAATCGCTTGTCTGCCCCCATGCGGATTGGCAGTTTATCAGTAGCGACATGAACAATGTCATGCAATAAAAGGCTTTTGCCATCTTATTCCCTCTCATAAACGTCACACCATGCACGAATAGTGGTCTACGACTCCTATCAAATGGTTGTTATTGTCCACCACCAGCACTGTATGAATCTTGTATTTGTTCATTATGCCTTGTATATCGGTTATCCTTGTCTGTGGCGACACCGTTTTGGGTTGGCGCGTCATGATGTCACCCACGGTGCGGTCGAAGAATTGCGCCTGCCACTTTTCCATGGCGCGCCTTATGTCACCATCGGTTATTAGTCCCGCTATTTTGCCATCGACTACGGCCACACCCAATCCCAGTTTGCCTTTGCTTACAAGGATTATGGCCTCCCCAAGATGCATGTCGGGAGTGATTACGGGCAGGTCATTGGTGCGCATCACATCCTGCGCCGTGGTGAGCAGACGCTTGCCCAGCTCGCCACCGGGATGGAATAGCGCAAAGTCTTGCGGCTGGAAGTTGCGCCGCTCCATCAAGGCCACGGCAAGAGCATCGCCCATGGCGAGCGCGGCCGTAGTGCTGCTCGTGGGGGCAAGGTTAAGTGGGCACGCCTCCCTGCGCACGCCAACGTTGAGGTGGCATGTCGAATACTTGGCCAGCAGTGACTCCGGGTTGCCGCTTATGCCAATGATAGGCACATTCATGTGCTGCAACATGGGAATGAAACGCAACAGTTCGTCGGTCTGCCCGGAGTTGGAGATGGCCATCACAGCGTCGTCGTGCGTTATAACACCGAGGTCTCCGTGGTAGACATCGAGTGGATTGATAAAAAATGATGGTGTGCCGGTACTCGAAAGCGTAGCCGCAACCTTTGCCCCTATGTGGCCACTTTTCCCAACACCGGTCACTATTACCTTGCCATGACAATTGAGCATCGTTTCTACGGCACGGTCAAAATTGTCATCCAACTGCGGGATGAGGTCGAGCAGGGCTTGTGCCTCGTCCTTGATGCATTGTATGGCGTAATCTCTTACAGTCATTGTCGTTTCGTTGAGGTTGTCACTTTATGATTTTCTCCACAATGCCGCACAGTTTGTCGAGTTCCAACATGTTGGCGGCATCGCTCAAACCACAGTCAGGAGCTGGATGAACTTCGAAGAACCATCCGGTGGCACCGAACACCTTAGCCGCCAAAGCCATCTGCGGAACGAAGCGACGGTCGCCTCCAGTCGTGCCGTTGGCACCTCCGGGACGTTGCACACTGTGCGTGCAGTCCATGATGACCGTGGGCACTATCGACAGCATGTCGTCTATGTTGCGGAAGTCCACCACGAGATTGTTATACCCGAACATATTGCCACGCTCGGTGAGCCATACCTCTTTGACGCCTGCATTGAGAGCTTTCTCCACAGGGTAGCGCATGTCTTTGGCACTGAGAAACTGCGCTTTCTTTATGTTTACGATGCGACCCGTACGGGCGGCAGCCACGAGCAAGTCTGTCTGGCGGCAAAGGAATGCGGGTATCTGCAGCACGTCAGCCACTTCAGCGACAGGGGCTGCTTGCCAGCTTTCGTGTATGTCGGTCAGTATGCGCAGACCGTAACGACGCTTGATGTCGGCTAGCATGGCCAAACCGCGCTCCAGCCCCGGCCCGCGAAAAGAAGCCAACGAGGTGCGATTTGCTTTGTCGAACGAGGCCTTGAAGATGATTTTTGTACCCAATAAGCCATTGATTCTCACTATTTCTTCTGCCACGGTCTCAAGCAATTCGGCAGATTCTATCACGCATGGGCCAGCAATGATTGTTTGGTTCATAAAACTGTAACACGCTTTATTGTCATGCAAAAGTAATAATAATCGACGTAACAAAAGAAGAAAATAGATTAAATGAGTTTAAGTTGTGTTTTATGGCGTATGATGGCTGTGAAATCCTATGATACCCGTCATCGTTTGTTCGGCGATGCAGTCCTAATGCTAAAATTAAGCCAACTCTGTTGTCGCAAGATTGCAATGCCACCGGCGAAAACATGCGCTTTTCATAGCGCATAAAGTCGGGTGCGATTTCACTTGTTGCCCGCAGCAAAGCCAAGAAAAAAGGGAAAGCCCCTGTGCACATTTAATTATTAAACAGTGCACTGGGGCTTTTGGATCTGTTTTGGAACAAGCGTCTTCGTTTGCAGCGGATGCAAGCCAACGGCAGCGGATGCGTCAGATAAATGCCACCGTAAGCCCCGCCATCACTATGCTCACCATTGACATAAGCTTTATCAGAATGTTAAGCGACGGACCCGATGTGTCTTTGAATGGGTCGCCGACGGTGTCGCCCACGATTGTAGCCTTGTGGCAATCGGTGCCTTTGCCTCCGTAGCTGCCTTCCTCAATCATCTTCTTCGCATTGTCCCAAGCCCCGCCAGCGTTGGCCATGAAAACGGCAAGCGTGAAGCCTGTGGTAAGCCCGCCTATAAGCAAGCCCATCACGCCGCCTACTCCAAGTGTCAATCCCACAATCACCGGAATGATTATGGCGAGCAGACTGGGGAATATCATCTCGCACTGCGCGGAGCGGGTGCTTATTTCCACACATCTGCCATAATCGGGCATGGCCTTGCCGTCAAGGATTCCTTTTATTTCCTTGAACTGTCGCCTAACCTCGTTGACCATGGTCTGGGCGGCACGCCCCACAGCACCCATGGTGAGACCGCAAAACAGGAATGCCGCCATGCCGCCAATAAACGCGCCGACAAGCACTTTCGGATTCATGAGATTCACCTGAAAGAACTCCATGAAATCGGGCATGTTAGCCGTTGCGGGATTAAACATGTTGCCGGCACTGTCTACGAAAGTGCGCCCCTCGCTGACTGCACGCTGCATTGCTACCTTAATCTCTTCCACATAAGACGCGAGCAACGCCAAAGCGGTGAGCGCGGCACTGCCTATGGCAAAACCTTTGCCCGTTGCGGCCGTGGTGTTTCCAAGCGCGTCAAGCGCGTCTGTGCGCTTGCGCACATCA
Organism: uncultured Prevotella sp.; assembly: GCA_964554115.1. Taxonomy (GTDB): domain Bacteria; phylum Bacteroidota; class Bacteroidia; order Bacteroidales; family Bacteroidaceae; genus Prevotella. The sequence goes on along the minus strand of CAZKMT010000007.1, from coordinate 14,561 downwards.
TCTCCCAGTTCGCTCATTTCGGCGTTGCCTCCTGCATTGTCGGCTATCGGGCCGTAAGCGTCGGTGGCCAGCGTTATGCCGAGAGTCGACAGCATACCCACAGCCGCGATGCCTATGCCGTAGAGGCCTTTGGAGATGCTTCCGGCACTCATGGAGAGGTCGAAATTGTTGGCAAACAGATAGCTCAGCATGATGGCAACACAGACGGTAACCACAGGAATAAAGGTTGAAATCATGCCAGTGCCTATGCCTTTGATTATCACGGTGGCAGGGCCGGTCTGCGAGGCTTCGGCTATCTTTTGGGTCGGCTTGTAGCTCTGGCTTGTGTAATATTCGGTGGCTTGTCCTATTATGACCCCTGCGGCAAGACCACTAAGCACAGACAGAGATACCCCTACCCAATTCTCAATGTCGAGCAGGTAAAGGATTGCAAACGTGGCTATGGCTATGAGTGCGGCTGCAACGGTTGTGCCCCTGCCCAAGGAGCGGAGCAGGTCTTTCATTGTTGCGCCCTCTTTTGTGCGGACGATGAAGATGCCAAAGAGCGACAGGAAGATGCCTATAGCGGCAATAATCATAGGTGCTATGACAGCTTTCATCTGCATGTCGGGGTTCAATGCAAAAGCCGTGGCACCAATGGATGCCGTGCTCAGTATGCTGCCGCAATAGCTTTCGTAGAGGTCGGCTCCCATGCCGGCTACGTCCCCCACGTTGTCGCCCACATTGTCGGCTATGGTTGCCGGATTGCGCGGGTCGTCTTCCGGTATGTTCGCTTCCATCTTGCCCACAAGGTCGGCTCCAACGTCAGCCGCCTTGGTGTAGATACCACCCCCAACACGGGCAAACAACGCCTGTGTTGAAGCTCCCATGCCAAACGTCAGCATTGTAGTGGTAATGGTAACGAGAGCCATCTGCTCGCCATGATAGAAATAACTGAGGATTAAAAACCACAATGCGATGTCGAGCAGGCCAAGCCCCACAACGACAAGTCCCATCACGGCTCCGCTGCGAAACGCTATCCTGAGCCCACGGTCGAGACTTTTGCGGGCAGCGTTGGCTGTGCGCGCCGATGCGTATGTGGCAGTCTTCATTCCAAAGAATCCCGCCAATCCGGAAAAGAACCCTCCCGTGAGGAAAGCGAACGGGACCCACGGATTTTGCACATGCAACACATAAGCCATGAAAGCGAATATCAAGGCGAGCACGATGAAGACCGCAGCCACCACCTTGTATTGTTGCTTGAGGTAAGCCATGGCACCGTGGCGCACATAGCCGGCGATTTCTTTCATCTTTGCCGTTCCCTCACCTTCTTCCATCATCTGGCGGAAGAAGAGCCACGCCATCCCCAGAGCACATATCGACGCCACAGGAATGATCCAAAAAGCTACAGGCATGTTCATGTCAGAATATTTTTAATTTGTTGAAGAAAAAAGCAAAAACACGGAAAATGCACTTTTGCGTGCATTTCCGTGGAAGTGTGTGGTGTCATTCTTCGCTGTCAAAATCAGACGCGGCGTCAACGTCTTCAGGGTCACTTTCTATTTCGAAAGTCGTCCTGTAATTGTCTTCGGTTATATCCTCGTCACCGAACATCGAAGGCTCTTCGGGATCCTCGGGCTCGTCGTCAAGCTCGTCGTAATCGCTATCCTCCAAGTCCTCCTCATCCTTGGACATCAGCTTCAAGCGAGGCTTTTCCATCTCGGGCTTTGCTTTCGCGAAGATGGCTTCAACCCATGTTCCTTTCTCTATCTCCAGCACTTCGTAGCCGTCGGCCACCTTCTTGTCGTACATCCCGCCAGCCTTGTGGAGTCGTTCCTTGGGAAGCGTGGTCGTAGATATGTCAAAACCGCTTTCTATTATGTCTTTTATGCTTTGTGACAAGGAATCCCATCCGCCTCCGAAATTCCTCTCCAGCACTTCAACCAACTTGGCGGCCGTTATGTGATGAATGTTCTCATACGTCAAGTCTGTGACACGCATGATGGAACGTTTCTTCACGGCCCATGTCACCTGTTGGTTATCGTCTATCTTTATCTGTCCTACCTTGTATCCTTGCTTCTCGTATTTGCTTTTTGTCGCCGGCGAGTCGTCGGTCTCTTCTATGCTAAATGCGTTTCTCATGATATCGGTATAGTGTCGTATCCCCTCTTTCGTGTCGGGGTCTTTGCCTATCCATTCCATCATTCTGAAGATGTCGTTCTCCTGCAAATCCCAGACATTGTTTTTGTTTAATATCTTTAGCGTTAGCATTTTTTTTGATGCCGATGGTTTCATTGTGAGTGTATTTGTATGGTTTATCGTGTTGCAAATGTATATACTTTATTTCTCTTGTACAAGTTTTTGGCAATAATTTTTCATGAATGTCCGCAATCCTCCCCAAGGATTTGTGATGCCGCAAAAGAGCCTCTTGCCGCAGTGGGAAGCGAAAACCAGACGCAAGTGTCCATGCTGCGCATTGCAGTAAATAATGTTTACAAACAAGGTGTGCGCAAGACAATGGCCACCGATTCGGATTGCGAGACAGGCCGTTTCGCAGTCTGAAACGGCCTGTCTGGGATGGCAAAACGGGGCGTTTCACAACCCGAAATGGCTCTTATTGCAAGCCACCTGAAAACCAAATACTTGCAACATGTTCCAAACCGCATTGGCAAATCGGTGCGCAATGTGAAATATCTTTACAAAATCGCATGCTTCCGCAGCGCGGCAGGCACAGGCTATTTAGAGCGTTGCGGACATTTATATACAATGATTTCTCGCTTATTCCGACAACGGCAACCGGCATGATTGCCTTTATGCAAGACAACCATTGGGGCAATGGCGTGGACAGGGCGACAAAGTTCATATTTTTGCTGAATGCGAGTTATGATATTCCCGTCCTTTTTTGTACTTTTGCACTTCACTAAGACAATAAATGATGCCAGTACAAAACAATAATGACAGACAGCGGAAGACACGCAAGCCCGCTGCCGTGGACAACACATACGGGCACTTGCAGCCGCAAGCCACAGACGTGGAGGCCGCCGTGCTTGGAGCCTTGATGATAGACAAGGACGCTTACGCTGTGGTGTGTGAGATATTATATCCGGAGAGCTTCTACGAACCTCGCAACCAGAAAGTGTATGCTGCCGTGCGCGACTTGAGCATGTGTGAACGCCCGGTGGACGTGCTCACCGTCACGGAACAGTTGGCAAAGAACGGCGATCTGGAGGACATCGGCGGTCCGGTATATGTGACAGAGCTCAGCTCGCGCGTGGCTTCGTCTGCAAATATTGAGTATCATGCCCGAATCATTGCCCAAAAGTTTCTGGCGCGCCAATTGATTTCGTTTGCCAGCATGGTGGAAACGAAAGCTTTCGACGACACCACCGACATAGATGACTTGATGCAGGAAGCGGAGGGAAGTCTTTTCGAGCTGTCGCAGCGCAATATGAAAAAAGACTACACCCAGATAGATCCGGTGATAAAGAACGCCGTCGAAGTGATACAGAAAGCGGCCGCCAACAAAGATGGAGTGACGGGAGTGCCTACGGGCTACCATAAACTGGACGACATCACCAGTGGGTGGCAGGCAAGCGACCTTGTCATCATTGCCGGCCGCCCGGCAATGGGCAAGACATCGTTCGCACTGTCGATGGCCAAAAACATAGCCGCCGACTACAAGGTGCCAATGGCGTTCTTCTCTCTCGAAATGAGCAATGTGCAGCTTGTGAACAGGCTTATTTCCAACTGTTGTGAGATACAGGGAAGCAAGATACTGAACGGACAGCTCCAGCCCGATGAGTGGGACAGGCTTGACAAACGCATGAACAATCTCATAGGCGCACCTCTATATATTGACGACACCCCCGGCTTGTCGGTGTTTGAATTGCGGACAAAGGCGCGCAGACTTGTGCGCGAACATGGGGTCAGACTAATAATGATAGACTACCTGCAACTCATGAATGCCAACGGAATGCGTTTCAGCAGCCGACAGGAGGAGGTGTCAACCATTTCGCGGTCGCTAAAAGGGCTTGCAAAAGAGTTGGACGTACCAATATTGGCGCTCAGCCAGCTAAACCGTGGAGTTGAGGCGAGGGAGGGCTTTGAGGGCAAACGACCTCAACTGAGTGACCTCCGCGAGTCTGGCGCCATTGAGCAGGATGCCGACATGGTGCTGTTTGTGCATAGGCCGGAATATTATCACCTTTACGCCGACGAAAACGGACGCGACATGCACGGCATGGCTCAGATAATAATAGCAAAGCACCGTAAGGGCGCCACGGGCGATGTCTTGCTGTCTTTCAGGGGCGAATATACACGCTTCGAGAATCCGGAAGACTCTAAACTTGGAAAGAAGTCGAACGTGGGAGGCGGTGAGATTGTTGGCTCGCGCATAAACGGGGAAACAGGCATTCCCGACATGCCTACCGACTACGACCCGTTTGGCGGCGCATTGCCGCCTTTCTCTGGCGACAATACTTGCGCGTTCTGATGCCAAAGCCATCCTTACGGATTATCAGAATGGAGGCGGAGGACAAGGCTCGGCAGCTGCATTTTCAAACCAGTGCATGCCTGTATCTTTGTCTTGCCCTCTTTGTTTCTCACCGCCATAGACGACAATAAAAGCCATTGCCATAGACGACACAAACAGGGATGGCAGGCTTTGTGACGCTTGGAACCCGATAACAGGGATTAAATGTGAGAGAAACGGATGAGGGAATGAAGTCTTCCACTTTCCCATTGGCCTGTGGCCTTATGCTTGTCACTGCGCATATTTGTCGATGAGCGACTGAGCTTGGGCATCACCTAACTCTTTGGCTTTTAGCAGGTTCTCCAAGCCTTCTTCCTTGTTGCCGTTCAGGCATTGCGCAAGGCCGAGGAAGAGGTAGCCTTCGCCCAGCTCAGGAGCTATGGATATGCACGCCTGTGAAGTCATGGCTGCCTCATCATACAGTCCCACTCTTATTTCGAGCGAAGCCTTTTCTGCCAGATAGAGTGTGTTCTTGGAATCCATCTGTATGGCTTTGGCATAATCGTTGAGTGCAGCCTGGTAGATGCGCCCTTCTGTTTCGGCTCGTCCGCGGATATAGTAGAAGTTGGCGTTTACGTCATTCGGCATGAGCTTCTCATAATCATTGAAATCCAATACGGCCTTACGATACTCTTTCATGTTGAGCAATGCCTGCGCACGTGCCAGAATGTAAGGAGCGGCAGCCTTGAGGTAAGGTCTGCTGAACGTGTTGACGGCACTGTCGAGCAATGCCAATACGGCGGCGGTGTCGTTGAGCATCTCTTTGCACCGCGCTGCCTCAAAGAACAGTTCTGCCGTCGGCTTTTCCGTATTAAACAGGCTTTCATATATGGTGAAAGCATCATCGTATCTGGTTTGGGCAAAGCGTATTTGGGCTTCCAACTGGCGATAAGCACCCACAGGGTTGATGTTGTAGGCCATCTGCGCTTCTGCTGCGGCTTTGTCGAGAGTCCATTTTTCGTATGAAATGCTGTCCTGATATATTTGTTTCTGGAATATGAGCTTTGCATAATTGAAGTGGGCATCGTCTTTGTTGGCTGCCAATTTTATGGCCTGTTCCATGTCACTTTCGGCTCCGCTGAAGTCGTTGGCGGCTGTCCGCAACTGGGCACGGTAGACATAGCCATCGGCTGCAGTGGGGAACTTGCTTATGAAATCCTCGACAAGCGTGGCATATCCGGCGGAATCGAGCACGGAGCCTCCAATATACATTGTCAGTATTGCTTGGTCGATGTCGTCCGGCAATTCTTTCTTTATTGTCGTTTTGTTCAGCGTGGCATCGTTTATGCTTAAACCGTTTGTCTTCAGCGATTCCGCAAACGAGGCACTTACTGCGTAACTCGTTGTGTCGCCCTCAGCGCCAGGCAGGTGCATCAGACCAATCACTTGGCCAGCGTCATTGAACAGAGGGCAACCTGTCACCATTTCCTGCGTTTTCATGCCCAGCGTGTAATATGCGTATTGGTCATTGAATTTCTCCACTCTGTTTATTGTTCCTTGCAGGCATATCGGTTTTTGCTTTGCGCTGTATTGCAAAAGCCATGACGAACTGCCTTCGCTTGCCGTTGACGCTGCTATTTGCAGGGGGACACTTCGCTTAGTCTCTACCCTAATCTTAATGACATCATACGTGTTGTTGGCACCTATAATGCTTTTGATTTTCATCTCATTCCCCTCGGAATCTATCGCCACAGCACTTGCTGCTCCCACGAAAGGAGTGAAATTGCTGACAGCCTCACCGTTAACACCGACAAAAAAGCCATAGGAACTATCCAAAAGCGTGCCATCGGACGTAAACGTTTTGATTGTAAATACGGACTTGGATGCCTTTTTTGTCCAATTGGGTTGTGCTAAGATTGTCCCGCAAGCGAAAATGGCGAGAATTATTGATAACACTTGTCTCATAGTTTCAAAAGTTCTTTTGCATTGTTTATGGCGGCGGCTGTAACATCACTCCCACTGAGCATTTGCGCAATCTCCTTTATTCTTTCCTCGTCTGTAAGCTGTTTCATGCGACTTGTCGTTCCCGTGTCACTCTCTTCCTTGTAGACTTTATAGTGCGTTTGTCCGAGTGCTGCTATTTGCGGCAGATGGGTTATGCTGATTACCTGCCTGTTGTCTCGTCCCATTTGTTGCATTATCTGCGCCATCTTCTCTGCTATCTTGCCGCTAACGCCGGTGTCAATCTCATCAAAGATTATTGTTGGAAGTTTTACGGCACCGCTAATCATGGCCTTGAGCGAAAGCATCACCCTGGCTATCTCGCCACCAGAGGCAACCTGTGCCACCGGCTGCAATGGAGAATTCTTGTTTGCGCTGAAAAGAAACGACACCTTGTCGTGTCCGTTGCGTCCAAGCTGTTCCTTTTCCATATTAACCTGAAACCTTACGTTTGGCATTCCCAAGGGCGTCAAACGCTTGGACATTTCCTCCTCAATTTTCTTGGCTGCCTTGTGCCGTATCTTGGAAAGCAGGTCGGCAGAAGCCGTGCATTCTTGCTTCGCATGGTTGAGCTTCTCTTGCAATTCCCGGAGAGCGTCATCACTGTTTTCTATGTTGTCAAGCTGTCTGCCCAACTCTTCGCGTTTCTTTATGAGCCCGCCAATGGTGTCGCAGTGATATTTTTTTTCCAAATCATAGATTTTGTCTATGCGATTATTGACGCTTTCAAGCTCAGCGGGATTAAATTCTATGCTTTCGAGCATAGGACTTATTTCCTGCGATATGTCTTTTAGCTCTATGTAAACGGTAGACAGTCGGTCTGTCATTTCGCTTGCATCAGGCAACATTTGGGCGATGTTCCGCAACGCGGAAACAGCCGATCGCACGTTTTCAACAGCTCCTGTGACATCGGCAGAGAGGGCGTTGTCCGCTTCATACAATGCGCTTTTTATCTCTTCGGAATGGCTCATGGTATCGGCTTTCTGTTCGAGCTCCTCCTGTTCGCCATCAACGAGCTTCGCGTTGCATAATTCCTCATACTGGAATTTTATGAAGTCGGCATTCGTTTTGTTGCGTTCCGTCTCCTCTGTCAAATCTTTCAAGGCACGCTCACAATTCATATAGGCGGTGTAATCCGCCTTGTATTTGGAAAGTTCACTATCGTCACACGCAATGGTGTCTATCACTTCCAACTGAAAATCCTGCTTGTTTAGCAACAGGTTTTGATGTTGGCTGTGCACATCCACAAGTTTCTCGCCTATTTCTTTTAAGACGGGGAGGGTCGTCGGCGTGTCGTTTATGAAAGCGCGGCTTTTCCCCGTAGCAGTAAGCTCGCGCCTGATTATGCAGTCTTCAGGGTCATATTCTAATTCATATTGCTCAAAGATGGATTCCAATCCATATCGTGACAAATCAAAATGAGCCTCTATCACGCATTTTCCCGCACCGCTCTTGATGGCTTTCGTATCGGCCCTCTGCCCGAGGAGCATCCCAATGGCGCCGAGAATGATACTCTTTCCGGCGCCCGTCTCGCCCGTTATTACGGAAAAACCGGCATTGAATTTTATGTCGAGTGAATCTATTAATGTAAAGTTCTTGATAGTAAGTTGCTTCAGCATTGCGTCATTTCTTGATTTTATCCCACGAATTGCTTTGCGATGCGTTTATTCCAAACAAGATTTCGTAAACTGTTTCCTTTTCTTTTTGCGTGCCTTTGCCTTGGTATATGTTGGCCAATTCATCGCATTTGTAGTCCGTCCATAGTTGAGGCACCATGCTCAAAGGCTTGTCGCTGTGCGCCTTTTTGAGGTCGTTTATCAAGGCGGTAGTTATGTTTGTCCGCCCTCTTTCCACATTGTTTGCCATTTCGTCAAGCCCGGTACGGTAATAGTCGTACTGCAATTGGCGAAAAGGTTTCATGGCTTCGTCAAGGTAATCGTTTATGATTGCAAAGCGGTTTTTGCTGTCATCAAACGCTTTCCAACCCGGATAGTCCAGATTTTGCGCATTGTTTACCAAGTTGAGGCACCGTTGGAGCACGTCTGTGCCTCCCATCGGGGCAAAGCTGTCGAGGTTTAATCCTATTATGAGATATGCATAATACGCGAAGAGTGCCGTCAACTGATTGTCTATCATGTTCTCGTTAAAATTCAACTGGTCAAATTGCGAGAACTTGAAATTGAAGCTGGCATCCTGATTGTTGTATAGCGTCGAGTTGTACTGCGAATTATACACAGGTCTGTTCGCTTGTATCAGGGCTGTGCATTCAAACGTATTGTTGCTTCTGTCGTATTTGTTTACTGTTATGTTGAATACGCATACGATACGTTCGTTTTTTTGGAACTGCAAGTCGGTCCATTGGCGTTCGTTTACGAATTGGTCAAGCGTCTGCTGCAGGTTCTCAAATACGCTGACATCCGTACCGCTCACTTTGTTGTAGTTTATATTTATCTTTGCCTGCAACTCTTGCGATTGTGATTGCATGGCAATCCCCATTGCCACAATCACCGATGCCAAGACTCTCTTCGCGTTCATATCAATGCACGTTTACATTATGGAAACTAAATGCGACACAATGTCTTCAGCCACGCTTTCCTTGCTCTTCTTCGGATATTCCGTGCGCCCGTCTTTCGATATTATGCACACTTGATTGTCGTCCGACTTGAAGCATGTACCTTTGTTGCGCATGGAGTTGAGCACTATGAAGTCCAGGTTTTTCCTTTTCAACTTGTCTGTCGCGTTGCTTTCTTCATTGTCGGTCTCAAGGGCGAAGCCTACTATCCGCTGTCCAGTTTTTTTCATCTTCCCCAGCTCTGCAGCAATGTCTGTTGTAGGCTTGAGGTTGATTGTTAAGTCGTCCCCCTTGCGTTTGATTTTAATTGGCGATGGCTTTTCCGGCGTAAAATCAGCGACTGCGGCGCATAGAATAGCCGCATTTTTGTCAGCAAATTCGGATATGGCGGCATTATACATTTCTTCGCAACTCTCCACGTCGATTCTCTTGATGTTGCTGCCGGTTGTATTTATGGCTACCGGACCGGCGATGAGCGTTACATCGGCGCCACGTCGCGCGCACTCTTCGGCCAAGGCAAAGCCCATTTTCCCACTTGAATAATTGCCGATGAACCTTACCGGGTCTATTTTCTCAAACGTAGGCCCTGCCGTTATCATTATGCGCTTGCCGGAAAGTTCGTTTGCGTGTCCGTTGAAATGGTCGTTTAGCAAAGAGACTATCTTGTCGGGCTCTTCCATCCGTCCTTTGCCATCAAGTCCGCTTGCAAGAAATCCGGTCTGAGGCTCAATGAATATGTTGCCGATGGAAGCCAATTTCCTTATGTTGCCTTGTGTCACAGGATGGGCAAACATATCGAGATCCATAGCCGGAGCTATGAACACAGGCGCTTTCATGGAAAGGTATGTGGTCACAAGCATATTATCAGCAATGCCGTTCGCCATTTTCCCCAGTGTGGAAGCCGTGCATGGGGCTATGAGCATGGCATCAGCCCAAAGGCCTAAGTCCACGTGACTGTGCCATGTGCCATCGCGCTGAGAAAAGAATTCGCTTATCACCGGCTTCTTCGTCAGGGCAGACAATGTGATTGGCGTGATGAATTCTTTCCCGGACGGAGTTATTACCACTTGCACTTCCGCCTCCTTTTTCATGAGGCCGCGTATGATATAACACGCCTTATAAGCGGCTATCGACCCTGTGATGCCTAACACTATTCTCTTGCCTTTTAGCATTGTGGTGACCTTTCTGTCATTTTGTCTTATTCTTGAGCTTTATCCTTGTGAACACACGCTTGGTGTCGTTTGTAAAATCGCTCTTCAATATCCAATCGTAATACCCCGGATCGTTGCGCAGTACCTGCGCGACAGGCTCGCCTTTGTGTTTTCCGAAATTAAACACTTCGACAAGTTTCGGCTTGCCATCGCTGTCGAGTATGGGCTTGCCATGCTCGTCTTTTGCCGAAGCCCAGATGACGCGCCCCGCAAAATCGACGTTGTTGGTTTGTCGGGAGAACTCTGCCAGAAATGCAATGTCGTTTTCCAGATGGCGTTCCGAGTCTGGCTCCGTCGCCGGGTTATATTTATCCAGCTCACCCATCAGCACTCTGTAAGTGGCCTCCGCGTCCTGGTCTGCCCTGTGGGCTTCAAAGTCATCCTCCATCTCCCGCCCACAGTAAAACTTATAAGCGGCCGCCAGATTGCGCTTTTCCATCTTGTGGAAGATGGCTTGCGCATCCACAAGGCGGCATTTGGAAAAATCGAAGTCAACTCCCGCGCGAGCAAATTCTTCGGCAAGCAAAGGGATGTCGAAGTGGTTTGAATTGAATCCGGCGAAGTCGCAGCCCTTGAACTCTTCCTTTAGCCTTGGCGCAATTTCCTTGAATGTGGGCTTGTCGGAAACGTCACTGTCACAGATGCCCGTCAAGACAGTCACCTCCTGTGGAATAGGCTTGCACGGATTTACCGTAATGTTGCCTCTCTTCTCCTCTCCGTTTGGACAGACTTTGATATATGAAAGCTGGATGATGCGGTCTTTCACCACATCCAGTCCCGTCGCTTCCAAATCAAAGACTATCAATGGTTTCTGTAATAAGAGTTTCATGCGGCGGAGATGGGTTATTCATTTGTGAAGATGGGCATCAAAAGCATTAGGACATCCACGCCCTCTTCTTGTTCGGCCGGAATCACAACTCCGGCGCGGCTTGGGTCTGCCAACTGTATTATTACCTCCTGGCAATCGAAATTGCTCAATATCTCAATGAACGCGGACCCCTTGAAACCGATGCTCATTGGCCGTCCATTGTATTCGCACGACATCTTTTCTGTCGCCGTCTTAGAAAAATCGTAGTCTTCCGCGTCAAGTTGCAACGTGCCATTTTCCATGTGGAAACGGATGAGGTTGCTCGCATCATTGGCGAAAGGCTGCACTCGGCGCAAAGCGCCAAGCAAGGCATTGCGGTCAATTGTCAGCTGGTTAGGGTTGTCCTGTGGTATCACAGAGTTGTAGTTGGGGTATCTTCCTTCTATCAGCCTGCAAGTTATCATCCCGTCACCATAGTTTATCTCAGCGTTTCTGTCATCAAACCTTATCGACACATCGCCACCGTCTTTCACCAGCATGTTCTTAAGCAGCGTCGCAGGTTTCTTTGGAAGTATGAATGATGCGGGCGTGTCGCTTTTCACTGTGAAAATCCTGTTGCGCACAAGCTTGTGTCCATCGCTGGCCACGATGGAGAGACTTTCTTGTGTAAGGTCGAAATATACGCCGTTCATTACAGGGCGCAATTCGTCTTGCGCTGTTGCGAAGAGTGAGCGATTTAAGTTGTCAGAGAGCAATTCGCTTTGGAGCGTTATTTGGTGTGCGTCTCCGCCGATTTGTTGTGTTTGCGGGAACTCATCCGTGCTTTCAGTCGGCAGTGAGAATTGTCCGTTAAGGTAAATTATCTTTACCATGCTGTCTTGGCCGTTTACCTCGAAAGTTATTGGCTGCTCCGAGAAACCTTTGACGGCTTCCAGCAAGTAATGGCTATTGATGGCAAAACTGCCATTGCTGTCGCTTTCGTTTAGCTCGACAGATGTTTTCATGGTGTTTTCGCTGTCTGAAGCGGTCAGCCACAATGTGTTACCATCGATATCGAATATAAAGTCAGACAGTATAGGCAATGAGTTCTTGCTGTTAATGACCCTGGCTAATGCTGCAAGTTTGCTGCTTAAAGCAGTGCTAGACAAAGTAAATCTCATGAGTGTTTATTTAATTCGTTTTCGTTTGTGCATGATTAAATTGTCCACAAAAATACAAAATTGCAATGTGAGAAACAAAATATTGTGTGGAAAATTGTGCATTTAAAACTATTTTTGTAATTTCGCAATCGATTATAAGCGTATTACAACAATATAAAACATAGCTATATCATGGATTTTACAGGAAAGATAATTGCCATACTTTCTCCTCGGAGCGGCAAGTCACAGGCAACAGGCAACGAATGGAAAGTGCAAGAATATGTGATAGAAAGTCATGAGCAATACCCCAAGCAGATGTGCTTCGAGGTGTTCGGGGCAGACAAAATCGCATCTTTCAACATCCAAATGGGCGATGAACTAAAGGTGTCGTTCGACATAAACGCCCGACAATGGAAAGACAGGTGGTTCAATTCCATCAGGGCGTGGGCTGTAGAGCGGGTCAGCCCGGCGCAACCCGCATCCAACGATTCGGCAGAGCCATTCCCGCCGTCTCAGCCGGGAAGCGAGGGCGACAAAGACCCATTCCTTACCGCTTCGGCCGGCAATGAAAGTGGAAACAGTAACGACGACCTTCCGTTTTGATTGCCGTGCGCCTTTTTGTGCGCAATCATCAAGAGGAGGTTATTTCGAAATGTGATGATAATTGGTGTATATGTAGGTTCATTGTTATTTTGCTCGTTAGGATAACGATTGTATATACAGGCTCTCTCTTTCCTTGGCGTTAGTGGAAAGAGAGAGCTTTTTGGTGAATGCCGCAATGTCTCTGTGCTCACTTTCATTTTGGAAATCAGTACGTTTTTGTAAAGATATTTCGCAACGCATACATCTTTATAATAAGTATGTCTTACGGCATCGCGCAAACGTTTGATTTTCAGACGGTTCGCAAAACATGCCGTTTTTGGTTGCAAAATGGTGCGTTTTGCGAGGCCGAACAGGCCGTTTCACAACCTGAAACGGTGCATTTCGCAATTCAAAACGGCCATCGCTGCCTCACGCTCTTCCGTTTGTAAACATCTTTTACCGCCATCAGATAAACGACAGATTGTCTAACACCACAAATAGCATGACTGACATAATAGTCGTTCCTTTCTTACAGTGTCTTTTCGGGCACAGCAAACATATATGATTTTCTTTATGTTTATGAATGAGTTTTGTCTCTCATAACGGAAAATACGAATTTAACTTGACTCGACGGAAGAAACGGTAAAAACACCTCAACGGGCCAGTGAAGCTCCCCCCATTTGCCCAAGAAAGAAGCAGCAAATTGTCCTTTGGGTTACCCAACGGCAGATGAGTTACTCCAAAGTCGGAACTCTGCTTTCCAATTGTAGCAAGTTTGTGTTTGGGTATGCCCAAAACTCACTTGCTATCCTCCCGTTGGCCAGAAACCATACTCTAAATTACAGTTCTGCTATTCCAAGGAACTTGCTCATACGCTCAACACACTTCTTTTTCTGATTGAGGTTGGGATGCACATACGGATTAAGCGTTGTCGCCACATTGGAATGGCCGAGTATTACACTTACTGTTTTGTAATCGCATTGGCTTTCTATGCACCGGGTTGCAAAGGTGTACCTAAACCCATGAAATACGATTTGAGGTATGCCGAGACGCTTTAATAACCGAGAAAAATAGTCACGATAAGAACGTGGCTCTTTGGAATGTTCTGATGTGCCTACCACAAAGGGAGAGGCAGAGGCTTTCTTGACCGTTTTCAGACATTGGAACAGTTGCTTTGAGATGGGTATCTCGCGGCATGAATTTCTTGTTTTGGGCGATGAGTGTATTTTCTCTGTGGATTTTAACTTGCAATTGTAAACTCTCCCTACGGTATGTCTTACTGTGATAATCCGTTGGCAGAAGTCCACATCTTGCCATTGTAGTGCGCATACTTCCCCTATTCTCATGCCTGTGCAAAGAGCCAACAGCACACCGATATTCTGTGCTGTCGGTTTTCAATTAGATGTCGCATTAGTATGCGTTATTGCCAAAGTCGGCAATCGGCTCATTTCTGTATCTGTAGGATATTCTATATCCCAATCTTCAAATGGAAAAATCTTATGTTTTCTTCCGTATTTGGCTACTGATTTTAATACGGCTACCATATCCCTTACGGTTTTACGTGCAAGACCGCACGAAAGTTTATGAATGACAAACTGTTGGACATCATCTTCTGTAATGGCTGTCTTTGCACCGAAATAAGGCAATAAATGGGTTTGAAGCGTCAGCAAATAAGCACACATAGTAGAGTGCTTTACAATTGGGCGTTTTGTTTCACACCAGCTTTTTGAAATTTCTTGAAATGTTTTCTGCATATACCGCTTTGAGGGAATCGGCACGTTCACAACTCCCTCAAAGC
>CAZKMT010000006.1:14413-63034 GCA_964554115.1 uncultured Prevotella sp. | reverse complement strand
ACGCTATTACAATCAGCGTGGTGGGGCTGTTGCGTTGCGTAGAACGGCCTTTTTTGCATCCTGTCTTTATTGGTTGGAGCAAACCGTTTGTGGACATTTAGGCCGGTAGCTTGGCGAATGCCTGTCATTACCACGGCACATGCCAGTAAATAAAATTTACAATGTCATGCGTCACCTGACAATGACTGCCGATTCGTCTTGCGATATGGCCTGTTTTCGACCTCAAAACAGGCCATATCGCCTCATGAAACGGCCTGTTTTGCAAGGCAAAACGGCACATGTCGCAAAGTGCCTGAATACCAATGATTTGTGGTGTCGATATAAAGAAACGCGAGAAGCTTTCTTTATTGCGAAATATTTTTACAAACTCCATTGCGGAAAAGCCATGGGCACACATGGGGTTGTTGCCGCGTGCGGCAACAAAATGCAACATCTGTGCCATGTGCGCTTCGTGCCTTTTCATACTGCCCGAAACGCGGTCCAGCCCATGTTTCATCCGTGTAGATAGCGCATGTCGGTTTACGCCTGCCATCGGAGTGTCCGTAAACTGCGGCAAAAAGCGAAATTGTCATGGACGGGCAACCTGCAACCAGACATAGTCTCACGTCAATGGCATCGCACATGTTCCTCTCCCCTGTGTATGTTTAAAACTTTTTTCGCAGTCCACATTCGCCTGTTTCTCGATTTTTGAGTAACTTTGCGGCATTAATCGTAGGTTTAAACTATACATTATGTTAACACTCAAGCTCATCACAGAGGAAACAGAGCGCGTGATTCTCGGACTGGAAAAGAAACGTTTTGATGGCGCAAGGGAAGTCATCGAGAAAGTAATTGCCACGGACAAGAAGCGTCGCGACGCACAGCAAAAATCAGACAAGGCCAAGCAAGAAGCCAAGCAACTGGCCACGCGCATAGGGGAACTCATGAGAGAGGGGCGTAAAGACGAGGTAGAGGAAACTAAAGCCCGAGTGGCCGCCATAAAACAGGCTGACAAAGCTCTCCATGACACAATGGAAGAAGCTGAAAGGGAACTTCACGACTTGCTATGCACCATTCCCAACATTCCCAACGAAGATGTGCCGGAGGGCAAGGACGCATCAGACAATGTTGTGGTAAAGACCGGTGGCACCATTCCCGAATTGGGAGACGACGCACTGTGCCACTGGGACATCTGCAAGAAATACGGACTGATAGACTTCGATTTGGGCGTAAAGATAACCGGCGCGGGATTTCCCATTTACTTAGGCAAGATGGCGCGCTTCCAGCGGGCGCTGGTAGCTTTCTTCTTGGATGAGGCGCTAAAGAGCGGGTATCTGGAGGTGCAGCCTCCATACGTGGTGAACGAGACCTCCGGATATGCCACCGGACAGTTGCCCGACAAAGAAGGGCAGATGTACCATTGCAATCAAGACAACCTTTATCTCATCCCGACGGCTGAAGTTCCCGTCACCAATATTTTCCGCGATGTGATAATCGATGAGAAGTGTTTGCCCATAAAGCGCACCGCTTACTCCGCCTGCTTTAGGCGCGAGGCCGGTTCTTACGGCAAGGAAGTGCGCGGGCTTAACAGACTGCACCAGTTTGACAAGGTGGAGATTGTGCGCATTGACACTCCGCAACACTCATACGAAAGCCTGAAAGAGATGCTTGCACACGTGGAAGGACTTCTGAAGAAGCTCGAACTTCCTTACCGCATATTGCGTCTGTGCGGCGGTGACATGAGCTTCACCTCGGCCATCTGCTACGACTTCGAGGTGTGGAGTGCGGCACAAAAACGATGGCTTGAGGTGTCGTCTGTGTCCAACTTCGAAAGTTACCAAGCAAATCGCCTTAAGTGCAGGTATCGCCGTTCGGACGATAACAAGATAGAACTATGCCACACGCTCAACGGTTCGGCACTTGCCTTGCCGCGCATCGTTGCCGCAATATTGGAAGATTTCCAGACTTCGACGGGAGTGAAAGTGCCCGATTGCATCGTGCCATACTGCAAATTTGAAATGATAGACGACCGGAACTTTTAGTTTTCGGCTTTCCAACCGACTGCCAACAAATCTAACGGAAATGCTGTCAAGAGGCCACATGGCTCCGGCATGACCGCTCAAGACTAAACAAATGAACAAGATAACCCTTAAAAAACAATTTTCGGAGAACGTGTTTCTCTTTGAACTTGAGGCTCCGCTGATTGCCAAAAGCCGCAAGGCAGGCAATTTTGTCATTGTGAGGATAGGTAAAAAGGGTGAACGAGTGCCCTTGACCATCGCCGACGCAGACCCGGAACGCGGCACCATAACCATTGTGGTGCAGCGAGTGGGGTTGTCTTCCATGAAGTTGTGCAACCTAAATGAAGGCGATTACATCACTGATGTGGTAGGCCCATTGGGGAATCCCACGCACATTGAGAACTATGGCACCGTGGTTTGTGCAGGCGGCGGTGTGGGTATCGCGCCGATGTTACCCATTGTCAAGGCACTGAAAGCCGCCGGCAACAGGGTACTCTCCGTATTGGCAGGCCGCACGAAGGAACTCATCATAATGGAAGACGAGGTGCGCCGGAATAGCGACGAGACTATCATCATGACCGACGATGGGTCATACGGAGAAAAGGGAGTGGTGACGGTTGGTATGGAGAAGCTGATAAACCGGGAACACATAGACAAGGCTTTCGCCATCGGGCCACCGATAATGATGAAGTTCTGTTGTCAGCTCACGCAGAAATACAACATTCCCACCGATGTGTCACTCAACACGATTATGGTGGATGGAACTGGCATGTGCGGAGCCTGTCGTCTCACCATCGGCGGTAAGACAAAGTTTGTCTGTATAGATGGTCCCGAATTCGATGGCTCTTTGGTAGACTGGGACGAGATGTTTAAACGCATGGGAACGTTCAAACAAGCCGAAAGAGATGAGGTGGAGCATTTTCAAGAACACCTGGAGACTGTGCAACCCAAAGCCATTGAGGATGACAGCTCTGCCGCAAAGGCGACTGATGAGGAGTCGGAGCCAATCAGCGTGCTTACCGACCGAAACGCGGAATGGCGCAAAACCCTGCGCATGTCGATGAAACCGAAGGAGCGTACAAAGATAAAACGGGTGGTCATGCCCGAGCTTGAGCCTTCGTACAGGATAAAGTCCCGACTCGAAGAGGTGAACATCGGCCTTACCGCAGAGATGGCAGTCACGGAGGCAAAACGCTGCCTTGACTGTGCAAAACCCACATGCGTAGATGGTTGTCCGGTGGAAATCGACATTCCGTCGTTCGTGAAAAACATCGAAAGGGGGAATTTCCTCGCTGCGGCATCGGTACTAAAGCAAACCTCATCGCTGCCTGCGGTGTGCGGTCGCGTTTGCCCGCAAGAAAAGCAATGCGAAAGCAAATGCATACATTTGAAGATGAACGAACCGGCAGTTGCCATAGGCTATCTGGAGCGTTTCGCCGCTGACTATGAGCGTGAGAGTGGTCGCATGGCTCTGCCCACGGTCGCCCCATACAATGGAATCAAGGTGGCCGTGGTCGGATCGGGACCGGCAGGTCTCAGCTTCGCCGGTGACATGGTGAAGAAAGGCTACGATGTGTATGTATTTGAAGCCCTCCACGAGATAGGGGGAGTGCTCAAATACGGCATACCTGAGTTTCGCTTACCCAACCATATAGTAGACGTGGAAATAGAAAACTTACGGAAACTTGGGGTGCATTTCCAAACGGACTGCATCATTGGCAAGACCATTACCGTGGAACAGTTGGAAGATGGTGGCTTCAAAGGAATCTTCGTAGGCTCGGGTGCGGGGCTTCCCAACTTCATGGGCATAGCAGGCGAGAACTCTATCAACATCATGTCGGCGAACGAATATTTGACAAGGGTCAACCTAATGGATGCGGCCAACCCTACTTCCGACACTCCCCTCAACTTCGGAAAGCATGTGATTGTGGTGGGGGGTGGAAACACCGCGATGGACTCTTGTCGTACCGCAAGGCGGCTTGGCGCCGATGTCACACTTGTTTACCGCCGTTCGGAGGCGGAAATGCCCGCACGCATAGAGGAGGTTAAGCACGCCAAGGAGGAAGGCATCAAGTTCCTGACACTGCATAATCCCATAAAATACATTGCTGATGAAAACGGCGCAGTGTGCCAAGCGGTATTGCAGGTTATGCAATTGGGTGAACCTGACGAAAGCGGGCGGCGCAGTCCGGTGCCGATAGATGGCGAAACGGTAACGCTCGATGCGGATCAAGTGATAGTCGCTGTCGGTGTTTCGCCCAATCCTTTGGTTCCGAGGTCGATTGACGGGCTCTCTTTAGGAAGGAAGAACACCATTGTGGTAAACAGCGAGATGCAAAGTTCTCGTTCTGAAATCTATGCCGGTGGCGACATCGTGCGGGGCGGAGCCACTGTAATCTTGGCCATGGGCGATGGACGGAGAGCCGCAGCCAGCATGGACAGGCAGCTCAAGGCAAATTGAATGATGAATGGTTTGCACATCATACTACTGCTCATACTGAGCAATGTGTTCATGACATTTGCTTGGTATGGGCATCTAAAATTGCAACAATCCGGTGTATCTTCCAACTGGCCGATAGTCGGTGTCATCGTCTTTTCGTGGGGTACAGCTTTCTCAAGAGTGCGCCAGCTTATGCGTGTTTGCCGTCATGGCAAACATCCTTTTCCAATGCAATGCATGGCATTGGAATCATTTGCTCGCTTTCTTTTTGATTATTTGCGCCGTTTACCTTGTGTTTATGAAATGACAACATGACCAACCCACAGACAGAAAACGACAAGAAACTTGAACAAAGAGTTGTAAAACGCTTTCATAAAGCCATTTCCACTTTCAAGCTGATTGAAGACAATGACAAGGTGCTTGTCGGGCTGTCGGGTGGCAAGGACTCTCTATGTTTGCTTGAGTTGCTTGCCATGCGCATGAAAGTTCAACGTCCGTTGTTTAAAGTTGAAGCCATACACATACGCATGGAAAACGTACATTATGAAACGAGCATGGACTACCTGCGTGACTTCACCGCCCGTCTCGGTGTACCATTGCACACAGTGAGCACCCGATTCGATCGCATTGCAGGCGACAAGAAGCCCTCTTGCTTCCTATGTTCATGGTACAGGCGGAAGCAAATGTTCAACAAGGCGCAGGAACGCGGCTGCAACAAGATAGCTCTCGGACATCACATGGACGACATCGTTCAGACGGCATTGATGAATGTTTTCTTTCAAGGCCACTTTGCCACCATGCCGGCAAAGCTCGGAATGCGGAAGATGCCGCTTACTATAATAAGGCCGCTGTGCATGGAAACTGAGGATGACATACGGCGGTTTGCTGAGTTGAGGAAGTATGAAAAGCAGCTGAAGTCATGTCCTTTTGAGAATGCCTCAAGCCGAGCTGGCATCAAGAAAATGCTGCAATGCGCCGAGGCCATGAATCCGAACGCCAAGCATTCAATCTGGAACGCCTTGGAAGCGGAGGGGAAACTGGTGCAATGAGAACGGTGTAGACACACTGTCGTCAGCCTGTTTTCGTCTTATCGCAACAGAACACACCTCTGTACGGATTATGCAAAAAAATAACAAGACAAAAACGAAAACGGTGATGTGGAGAAATGTTGTCTTATGCTTTGTTACTGCTTTAATCACGATTACAGCCATGGCAGAGAAAAAAACAATCACACTGAAAATAATTGAGACAAGCGATGTGCATGGATGTTTTTTCCCTTATGACTTCACCGAGATGAGGGAAGCGGCGGGAAGCATGGCCCGCGTCAGCCATTATGTGGACAGTCTCCGCGTCAGTTATGGCCGCAACGTGATATTGCTGGATAATGGCGACATCCTGCAGGGACAGCCCGTCTGCTATTATTACAACTATGTGCGCACGGATGCAAAAAACATTGCGGCTGAGATAATGAATTACATGGGCTATGATGCCTGCGCACTCGGCAACCACGACATAGAGACAGGACATGGAGTATATGACAAGTGGATGAATGAAGTGAGATGTCCCGCATTGGCTGCCAACGTGATTGACACACAGACAGATGCACCTTACTCCACACCTTATGTCATAATGGAACGTAACGGCATCAGGATTGCCGTCATAGGCATGTTGACACCGGCCATACCAAACTGGCTCAACGAACGGCTGTGGAGCGGAATGCGCTTTGAGCAAATAATGAAGTCTGCGAGGTATTGGGTTGACTACGTGAAAAAACACGAGCGGCCGGACATTGTTGTCGGATTGTTTCACAGTGGATGGAACGGAGGCATCAGTACAATTCATTATTCGGAAGACGAGACAGAGCAAGTGGCTCGCAACGTGCCAGGCTTCGACATCATATTTTTCGGTCACGACCATGCGAAACGGAATGTGACTGTAATCTGTAAAGACGGCAACAAGGTGGTGTGCCTCAACCCATCATGCAACGCCCTTGCCGTGGCCGAAGCCACAATCGAAATGACAACAGACGGGCAGAGAGTTACGGGCAAGCGTATATTTGGAGAAATACGCAATCTGGCTTCAGCACCCGTTGACACCGTTTTTGTCAACCATTTCAGCAGAGAAATAGAAGAGGTGAAGTCTTATGTTTCACGCCGGATAGGGCGCATGAAGACCACCATATACACTAATGACTGTTATTTTGGCAGTGCTCCATTCACAGACTTCATCCACAATATGCAGCTCTCCATAAGAGGAGCCGATGTGTCTTTCAACGCGCCGCTTTCATTCAACATAAAAATAGACGAAGGTGATGTCTGCGTTGGTGACCTATTCAAGTTGTATAGATATGAGAATCAAATATATGTGCTCAATATGACAGGCCGCGAGATACTGGATTATTTGGAAATGAGCTACGGACTGTGGGTGAATACCATGAAAAGCCCCGCCGACCATATAATGCTGCTCGATGAAGCAAAGGCCGCCGACAGGCAAAGATACGGATTCAAAAACCTCGCTTTCAACTTTGACAGTGCCGCCGGCATCGACTATACCGTGGATGTCACGAAGCCGCAAGGCCACAGGATAGCCATACAAGGCATGTCTGACGGACGGCCTTTCTATGAAAACAAATGGTACAAAGTGGCTATGAACAGCTATCGGGGAAACGGAGGCGGCGAACTGTTGACAAAGGGTGCCGGCATACCCAAGGACTCTTTGGAGAGCAGGATAGTGTACCAAAGTGACAAAGACCAACGCCATTACATAATGCAGGAAATAGAAAGGCGACAATGTGTCACGCCAAAAGCCAACAACAACTGGCGCTTTGTGCCGGAAGATTGGGCTGAAGAGGCACTGAAACGCGACCGGAGGCTGATATTCGGTGACAAGTGAACGCCATTATATTTCATAACAGCAACATTTTGCGATTGTGTCCGGAGAGTTGGAGCAACCTGCCTGCTCATGGATTTTGTAAATATATTTCGCAATGAAAGCGGCTTTGTCACCGCCGTTTGCAGGCGCATTGCAAATGTCTGGTATTCAAGTGGTTTGCAGGTTATGCCGTTTTAGACTGTAAAACGGCTCGTTTTGAAAGGTGAAACAGGCCGTTTTGCACAGTGAGACGGCCTGTTTCGCAACCCAAATCGGCAGCTGTCATCTAAAATCCATCGCAAATGTAAACATTATTTACCGTCATGCTTGGCAAGGATTGCCATAGCGAGTATTACGGGCCATGGTGATATGGGAGCATCTGCAGATGTGTGAAAAAAGTCCACCACACAGGCGTGTCTCGCTTTTTGCGGAAAACATAGCCATTGGTGTGGTGGACTTAAATTTCTCCAACCCTTGTCAATGCAGGGAGATTGAAAACGTCATTGTATTATTTTAGTGGTTCTTGTCGTTCCATCATCAAAGGTTTCAACCCGAATCTTGACACCTTTCGATGCGGCTCCTGTCTTTACACCATTCAAGTTGTAGTAGACAGTCTTCACCGCAGTCTTGGTGCCTGTAATGTCTTCGATGGGATCGGGAATCTGCGTGATGGCGACAGTGGCCTCGCCCAAGCCGCCCATCTCGTTAGCGGCACGGACTGAGTATGTGGCTTCGGTGTCGTCGACAGTGTAAACGGGTTCTGTCGTGAAGTCAATGACTTTGCCGTCCTTGCACACAGCCCAGCAGAGCACATAGTCGCTCGTCTCCCATGTCAGCGTGGAGTCGCTGAGGATTACGTCATTCGGTGCCGATGCTTGTTCGGTGTATGATGTTGGATCCCAGTCGTCATCGCTACCCATTACACGTGCCACAGTCAGCAGTGCGGCCTCTTCTGCCGTCAACTTCGGATCGTTGGTATATCCATCGCCGAATGTTGTCTTGCGGCTGTCGAGGTTAATCACTGTGCCGGAGGCCGTTGTGGAGTTGTACTCGGCAAAGCGTGCAGGCCATCCACCGCTCATCTCGCTCCATCCGGCGGTCGAGGGTTGCACCTCCATGGTGGTGTTGACGTAGAGAGCTATTGGAGTGCCACTGCCCCATGGCCGCCCGAGGGTATAGTTGCCATTTATGCCATCTACCTCGCCGGTGATGGTGCAGTTGCTGAACACGTAGCCATACTCTTTCGGCGTAGATGGCGCACAGATGTAACCTCCGGTCGCGCACATCATAAGCTCTACTTCATTGTAGAAGACATCGCCCTTGCCGCAGAGGTAGTCGGTGCGTCCGCGCAGGCGTCCACCCTCGAAGTAGAATCGTCCGTTTTGGTTGTTCGACAGATAAGTGTCCTGATAGGCATACAGACACACGTCTTTGCAGATGGTCTTGTCGGAGGCGTCCTCAAGGGCACCATTGCGTCCTCGGCCGTCTTCCATGCCGCTTTTTATGGTCAGGTCTTGGATGTAGGTCGATGTGGCATTGCTGCCCAGGTCTAACGTCTGGTTGTTGTGCAATCCTTCGATTGGGTTGGCTCCGTTAATCACCACATCGGGCACGGTGTTTACTATGGAAGTATTGTCCATGCCCTCGCCGATGATGGATATGTTTGGTGTTGTGATGTGCGTGATGGGGCTTGGGTAGGCCACACCGTCGGTGCCGGTGATGGTTTCAGTGTCGCTGGCCGGAATGGTGTAGTCGCCCTGCTTTATGAATATGCGGAAACGCTTTGACGTGTCATCGCGCTTTTCGGCTGCGGCTATGGCTTCGCGGAATGTTCCGTCGTCAGGCACGATGAAGTCGAAGAGCTGCTTTGTCACGGTCGGGCGTGTCTTTGTGCTGAAGTTGATTGTCACCGGCTCGTCGAGAATGTTGTCGGTAAGGTCGCTTACACTGCCTGCTGCGAGGGTGAACGTGTATTGGGTGGAATACTCAAGCCCTTTGTACTCGAATATTATTGTCTTGTTCGATACGGAAGCTTCAAGCTCAACATCGCCGAGAGTGGCGGTGGCACTGTCGGTCAGTTGCACCTTCTCGTCGAATGTAAGTATTATCTTGCCGTTGGCAGAGGCGTTGTCACTGCCCTCTTCAGGCACGGTAGACACAAGCACCGGTGGCGTGCCGTCGTCTATAAGGGATGTGGATGCGGTGATGAATATGTCGGAGATGGCGATGCCGTCATTGTTCGATGTGGTGCCGTCAATGTCGGAAGACGTGTCGGCAATCCAACGCAGGAACAGTTTAGACTGGTTGTTGGCCTCCTCGGGCAGACTGAACTCTTCGTCGTCCCAATTCTTTGAACCCTCAATGTTGAAACTGCCAACCGTAGTCCACTCATCTCCATCGAGAGAGTATTGCAGGTCGTACTTGGTATAAGCATTATAGTTGTAGGCCATGGCTGCCGACACCTTTATGTCTGTGAATGCCTCTGCATTTATTATCGTCTGCCAGTAGTAGTCGCCCAACCCGGTGGTACGCCAGTTTACGGCGGCGTTGCGTCCCTCATAGCCTCCTGCTGCCTGCCAACTCTTGTCAAGCCACGAGCTGGTCGCTCCATCGGCGTTGCGCAACACTAAGGTTACGGTGTCGTTGTCTGCCGAAGCATAGTCGGCATTGCGATTCTCACCGCCGGGCGTTATGAAGTCCCATGCAACTATGAAGTCAGATGCTGAGTAACTGGCTGTTATCTCTTGGTCGCTGTCCATTGCGATGGTGGTTGATGCGGATGTCTCGCCATTACTCCAGTTGGTGAATGTCATTATCTTGTTTGAGGATGCGGTGAGTATGACGTTTGTGCCCTCCTCATACATGTTTTTGTCGTTGATTACAGTCGGCTCAGGAGACAGGGTGACCATGTAGCTGTTGGCACCTCCTTCGATGTTGCAGGTCAGCTCATAGGTGTTCACCTGCTCAAAATTAGCTGTGAATGATGCGTTTTCGGTGACGGTGTATTCAAATTCGGTCTCTGTTGAAACCTCATTGCCTATGGAGTCGGTCCAGTTGACAAATTTGTAGCCGAAGTTTTTCGCGACGGAGATGGTCACGACGGTACTTTCTTCGTAGGAATCTGCAGCAGGATAAATAGTTATGCTGCCCGCGTCTTCAGGCGATGTGGTGGCGGTGACGGTGTATTTGGACACATTCTCGATGGTACCGTTGAGCAGCCCTTCTATGCGCACGTCGCTAAAGCCGCCCTCCTTACTGCTACTTACGCCTACAGTGGCTCTTAGAGTGAAGCCGTCGGTTGAGGTCAGCGCTTGCTGTTGCTCCTCGGTAAGCTCTATCTCGAAACGGTTCGTGTAGTTTGAGTTGCTGCCATATTTGTCCTCATCTTGTGTTCTGTTGCTGCGCGGGGCGGTGAAGTTGCCGAGTTGCTCTTGTGTTCCGTCTGCGAGAACGGCAGTCACTGTCACCCCGTTTTCAGCGTCAGTGCCGAAACGCTGTATGTACGCGCTCACCTTTGTGGGTGTGAACGTTAAGCCTCGGGATGGTGTCACGCTCCATTCGGCGGCACTTGTGCTGCCTGACGGTTGCAGTTTTAGGAATGTCACTAAAGAGCCGTCTTCGTAAGTGGCTTGTCCTGTAGCCGTGCCTGTTACGTCGAGGTCGCCCAAGTTTACTGCGGCCAAGGAGAATCCATCGGCAGGCGTCATTTCGCTTGTCTTGTTGTAGTCGGTCGTGGAATTAAAATCCCATGCCACTACTGCCGGTTCGTTGTCGTAGGTCTGAGCCTGTGCGGTCTGAGTCCACACCATGCTGAGCATAATGACAGCGAGAAAAGGATGTTTTTTTGTCATAGGTTTTTGTTTTTAGTAAAAGAAAGTGTTAAGTATCGTATGGTAACCATTAAGTAAAGATTCTCAGTGCGTGTGGGAGAAGAGCTCTGTGATTGCGACAATTCTATAAGCGGGGGCATCGCCTTGGCAGTATAGGATGTATGTTGCGTATGCCATGCCCCCGCATGTAAGTCTCAGAAGTCAGTTGTCGTTGCGCCTCTTCTATTCAACAATAATTTTCTTTGCTGTGCGCTTGCCGTCTGCCGTGGTCTCCACCTTTATATATATGCCACGGCTTGGGCTGGCGGTGCGCATGCCTTGCAGGTTGTAGTATGCCACGCTGCTTATCGGTTGGCTCGTTTCAGTCTCGGTGATGCCAGTTGTAATCCGCGACACCGTGCCCTCAATGGTCACGTTGGCAATGCCAGCCTGTTTGCCGACATTTACACTGTAGATGTAGAGTCTCATGCTGCTTTCGCCCGTGGTCGGCGTTACCTTTGTGATGTCTTGCGAGTATTCGGTATAATAGCCGCCGCTTTCGTTGTTGCGGTTAAAGCTTGTATTGGATGTGATTGTCGTTTCACCCTTGCTGTTGTACCATGTCAGGTCGAACACTCCAGAGTCGGTGCCAATCCGTGAAATCATGAACTTAATGTTGGTAGGTGTGAAATAATATTCATCGTTAGGTGTCACGCTGAACGATACCCTGTTTGACGATGATGCGGTAGACTGTTTTTCTGCCGGGGTCAGCAGCGTCATGGTGACATCGTTGATGTCGCGCGTGCCGTCAATGCTCAGGTTAGAGCCTATCGTAATGCCCGTTGATGCTATGTATGCCGCAATGTCGTCTGAGAGCGTTGCCTCTTCGATTTCGCCGGATGACAATGCCCACGTTATTGTGCCTGTGGCCAAGTCTTCAAGGTCGTCAGTCTGTCCAGACAGTTCATCAGGCATGTTTATGGCTTCCACGGTGGTGCCGTCTGTCGTTGTGTATGCCGGGTAATAGTCTTCCACTGCCGTGAGCGCGTCGGCATTGCCCGCCAACATGATGTCTTGCACGAGACTGTTGGCATAAACTTCTATGTTGGTGTAGTATTGGGCGGGGTCGAGCGTATATTCCAATGCGTCATTAGGGTCGGTTGGGTCAAGGCCGTTCGCTAATTCCCATTCGTCTGCGATGCCATCGCCGTCTGCGTCGAATGTTTCGGAGCGTGTGGCCGATTCGAGTTCGTAGCCGCCTTGGTCGGAAACGACGTCAAGCATTCCGGCAAGACCTGTCACCGAGCCGGTGTAAGTGGCGGTGCCGTTCAGAGCCTCTTCTGCGTAGCGTGCGTCCTGTGCGTCACGGCTGAGCGAGGCACCGGCATACAGGCGCACTTTCTCATAGGCTGTCTCGGCATCGTGAGTGGTCACTGTGCCCGCGTCGATGGCGGAGTCGAGCACCACGCTGATGGTCGCTCCCTCGCCTTCTCCGTAAAAACCATACGTGTCGGTGAACGTTGAGAGTCCGTCATCGTAGGTCACGCCGCTCCAGTCATAATAAGCTCCGTAGCCGTAAACATAGTTTCCGTTGATGTAATACCGCGATTTCAGTCCGTACATTTCGGGGTGCGATGAGTCGCTGTTGCCGGAGCTGCTCGTTGAACATTCGGTTACGCGATTCTTGTGCGATGTGGCCGGTCCGTACTTGTAGTAATTGTTTATCATGTTTATGAATCCGCCGCCGGGCCCGCCGTAGCATCCGCCGGTACCCCAGTTGTAAATGAGGCAGTTGCGGAAGTCTACTTGCTCGGCCATGACAGTGTTGGCATACGTTTCTTCATCGTAGCCATCCCAAACATAGCGCGCGCCGTTGAATCGTGGCGATCGGTTGTTGAGATGAGCCAGGAAATTGTGGTGGAACGATGCCCCCTTGCCGCCCCAGATTCCTCCATAGCCGTGGGCTCCCTTGTTGTGGCCTGCGTTGTTGAGAGCCTCGGCCACTGTACACCACTGCATGGTGAAGTCGCGGTTGTCATAGAACGATGCCACTTCATCGATACTCCAGCTGAACGAACAGTGGTCGAGGATGATGTTGCGACGGTGACGTGTCCAAGTGGCGTCGGCTCCATCGTTAACATCTACTTCCTCTCCGCGGCGGAAACGGATGAAACGCACAATGATGTTGTCTCCGCCATAGGTTACCGTATAGTAGCGCAGCGTTATGCCCTGTCCTGGAGCCGTCTGTCCCAATATGGTAGTGTTGCTGCCTATGCTGAGGTCGCTTTCCAACTCTATGATACCGCCTACATCGAACACGACTATTTTCTTGTCACTGCCATTCACGGCTGCGCGCAAACTGCCCTCACCGGAGTCATTTAGGTTGGTGACGTGTCTAACTTCGCCGTCACGCCCTCCCGTGGTGTAACGGCCGAAACCTTCGGCACCGGGAAATGCCGGCGTCTGTGCCATTGACAATCCTGCCAGTGCAGCGGCTGTCATGGATAGTACAAATCTTTTTTTTGTCATTATTTATAAGTATAATTGAAGTTTTAGCTATGCTGATTGGTAGTTGTCGCCACGCAGGGTGTCGTCCGGTAGTCAGGTGGACTTTTGTTATGTCTGTTTCACTGCCATGGTGTGATTGGCGATTTTGCATATGTGTCCACTACTGCACATCTTATAAATGATGGGCAAAGATATTAATTTTATTCTAATATAGACGTGGATTTTCCGTTAATTTTTTCGGACTTTTACCAATTTGATAGTCAATAAGAATTGATTTGTGAAAAATCAAACATTCATTATTTGCTATTTTGTGGAAGAAAATTCTTGCAATATGCTACTGTTTGATCATATTGTCTGGCCGACGACATGTGTGTCGTTACGTCAAAGCCATGCTGCCGTATAGGCGGACATTGCTTTGGCGTACGGCGTTTGATGGTGAAAGCACGCTTTTCATTGGCCGCTGCCTTGTCTTTTGCGATGCCGTTTCCGCCAGTTGGGCTGTGGCAATCTGCTGCCCATCCGCATCATGCTTATTTGTTGGCTCCGTTGGCTTCTTTCCTCAGTTCCATAACAGCTGTGCCATTGGCATCGTAGAATGCGGCATTGCCATTGGGCAGCCGTCCGAACGTCTTGGTGGCGTTGAGGGCTTCCAGGATGTTTCTCTCCGTGTCCATGTCGGGGCAGGCCATGCGGGTGGTGGCTGTCTGTCCGAAATATATGTTCCGCGTGTTGTCGTTGCCACGCTCGATATTGCCCATTACGCGGTTGCAGCCTGTGCTTCCGCCGAGGCGATTGGTGTTGGTGTCGAAAGTGAGCGTGGGTACGTTGCCCTTTCCGGGGGTGAGCGCATCGCCGTTTACAGCCATTATGCTCCATGTGCCATCCAGCTCCCCATAGCTGAGCATGGATGCCATTTCCTGTCGTGATACAGAGCACGAGGCCGTAGCCATTGTGCATGTGGCCATGGCCGCGATAATAAATTTGCACATGTGTTTCTTTGTTTGTGTTTGTTTTGTACAGTAATAATGTGTTGTAGTCTGGATTATTGCATGGCGATAAGTTAAAAACATCAAATCGAATATGTCGTTAGAATGGAAAATACAAATTTGTCCATCTTTCTTTATGACAAGATTTGTCCGCAATTCGCCGGAGGTTTGAAGAAAAGTGAAAGAGAGCCGTATTCACTGCAAAGAATGGCGTGGCAGTGACCTTATGGCAGTAAATAATGTTTACAGACGCAATGGGATTTGGGGAATTGCTACCGATTCGGGGTGTGAAACTGGCCGTTTCACCGTGCAAAACGGCCAGTTTCGCCCTCCAAAACGACCCGTTTCACAACCTAAAACGGCATTAATCGTAAGCGGTCTGGAAATCAGGCGATTGCAATGCGTACTAAAATATGACGACATGTCTGTCCGCTCTGTGAAATATCTTTACAAAATTGCAGTCTCCGGCACAAGCACGCAGTGCAAGATGAATCTCGTATGGGCGGTTTGTTTGGAAATATTGCGGATGTTCATTTGGCAGTTGGATATCATGCACAGAGGAAAATCACCATGCAAGTCTCATGCAAACCCGATATGTGACAAGGTGAATTTAAGGTTGAAATGTTTAATGACTTGTTTTCCAGCAATTTGAATTGACCTCGTGCCATTTGCCGTTGGAGGTGGCGGGAAACAGTCTCCGGTTGTGGCCCCACTGCGATTTTGTAAGAAAAATTTGTCAGTCTCCATATTTTTTTTTAAATTTGCAGATTAGAAACGAAAAAGAAAACATCATAATTATGTATAGGACGAAGACATGTGGAGAGCTTCGCGCATCGGATATCGGCTGCGTGGTGACGCTGGCCGGTTGGGTACAGCGCAGCAGAAAAATGGGTGGAATGACATTTGTGGATTTGCGCGATCGCTATGGCGTTACCCAACTCGTTTTCAACGAGACCGTGGACAAGGCTCTCTGCGACCGCGCCAACAAGTTGGGGCGTGAGTATTGCGTGCAGGTGAGTGGCACTGTGTGTGAACGCGAGAGCAAGAACGCCAACATGCCCACCGGCGACATCGAAGTGGTGGCATCAAGTCTTAACGTGCTCAGCGAAAGCCTTACGCCACCGTTCACCATTGAGGACAACACGGACGGGGGCGATGACATACGCATGAAATATCGCTATTTGGACTTGAGGCGCAGTGCCGTGCGCAAGAACCTTGAGCTGCGCCACCGAATGACAATACTGATACGCAACTTCCTCGACTCGAAAGGCTTCATTGAAGTGGAGACTCCTATACTTATAGGCTCCACTCCGGAGGGAGCGCGCGACTTCGTTGTACCGTCAAGGATGAATCCCGGGCAGTTTTACGCGCTGCCACAAAGTCCGCAGACACTCAAGCAGTTGCTGATGGTGAGCGGTTTCGACCGCTATTTCCAGATAGCCAAATGCTTCCGCGACGAGGACTTGCGTGCCGACCGCCAGCCCGAGTTCACCCAGATAGACTGCGAAATGAGCTTTGTCGACCAGGATGACGTGATAGATTTGTTTGAAGAGATGGCTCGCCACCTGTTTCGCGAGGTGCGTGGGGTGGAGCTTCCCAAGCTCCGGCAGATGACATGGCATGAGGCCATGCGCCGCTTTGGCAGCGACAAGCCGGACACACGTTTCGGCATGGAGTTCGTCGAACTGGCTGATGTGCTTAAGATTGGGACTTTCCCTGTATTCGACAATGCGGAATATATAGGCGGGATATGCGTTCCGGGATGCGCAAGCTATACACGCAAACAGCTTGAGCAGTTGACCGATTTCGTGAAACGCCCGCAGATAGGTGCCAAGGGGCTGGTGTATGTCAAGTACAATGAAGACGGAACGGTGAAGTCGAGCGTTGACAAGTTCTATTCCCAAAGCGACTTGCAGCGACTGAAAGAGAAAATGGAGGCAAGGGATGGAGACCTCGTACTAATTATCTCCGGCGACAGGGCAGACAAAGCCCGCACTCAGTTGAGTGCGCTACGGCTTGAGATGGGCGAGCGTCTCGGACTTCGCAGCAAGGATAAGTTTGAGTGCTTATGGATAGTCGATTTCCCACTGTTTGAATGGAGCGATGAGGAACAACGCCTCATGTCAACCCATCATCCGTTCACCATGCCAAATCCGGATGACATACCTCTGCTTGAAGAACACCCGGAGCGTGTGCGCGCAAAGGCTTACGATTTTGTGTGCAACGGCATTGAACTTGGGGGCGGAAGCCTGCGTATCCACGACGGCAAGCTGCAAGAAAAAATGTTCAAAATCCTTGGCTTCACTCCGGAGCGTGCGATGGCACAGTTTGGCTTCCTCATAAATGCTTTCAAATATGGCGCGCCACCACATGCGGGATTGGCCTTTGGACTCGACAGGTTTGTTAGTGTCATGGCCGGTCTTGATTCTATCCGTGATTGTATGGCGTTCCCGAAAAACAACAGCGGACGTGATGTCATGCTCGATGCGCCGGGCTTTTTGGACAGCAAGCAGCTTGACGAATTGCGTTTAAAAGTTGATTTAGGTCAAGAATAATGCGATTCTTCGCTTTAAGTGCCTAATAATACGGACTTTGTGGCATGTAAAATTTTGTCGTTAGCGAAAAAAAAAATAACTTTGCACACAGTGTTCAGAAACAATATCACTCAAAGACAAAGTTATATTAATTTTTAGAACTATGGCAGAGAAAAAAGCAACAAAGAAAACGGAGGCAGAACCTAAGAAAGCGACTGTGAAGAGGGCGGCCGCTTCAAAGAAAGTGAATGTGGCTCTCAACACGGAGAACGTAGGATTTAAGGCTGGCGATGTGTATCAGGCACTTGCTGTGGCAGGACAGGCTTTGTCTGTTGACGAGATAGCACAGGCAGCCAGCATCAGCGTTGAGGAAACCCTCTTGGGCATCGGTTGGCTCTTCAAGGAGGGAAAGATAACATCTGTTGAGAACAAGGTGGCATTGGCTTGATGCCTTGTAGACATAAACGAAAGGATGGGTCGGCAATCCAAATGGTTTGCCGACCTTATTTTATATGCTTCGGATGTCCTTTTCGTTGTGGATGAAATTGTGAAGCACGCCAATGCCTGTTATCCATTGCTTAAACCGAGGCGGATGAAGCAGTGGAAAGCATAAGTGTGAAACCTATGCGCATTGTATTCTCTCGGTTTTTGTTTGCATAGCCAGTGGCGTTATAGATCTGGCACTGTCTTCCTGCTTCATGAAATCCTCGCAGGATTGTTTGGATATGCACCACATTGTCCGCTATTCTTTTTCTGGTTTTTCCATTTTCTTTGCGGCATTGTCGCACGCATGTATGGATTGAATGCCTTGCGCATGTCACGGCATGGAGCATCTGTCCGGCTGCATTTGCTAATTTATGAAATATTTACTGGGGAAAAGACTGGCTTGAACGTATTATTATAGGAGTAAAACAATAAAGGAGAAGATAATATGGCGAACAGATATTTATTGGGGTTTGACATAGGGAGCAGCTCAGTGAAAGCCTCGCTCGTAGATGCCGACAGCGGCAAATGTGTAGCGTCTGCTTTCAATCCGTCTCACGAAGCCCCGATAATGGCGGTTAAGGCTGGTTGGGCAGAGCAAGAGCCTCAATCATGGTGGGAGTATGCCAAGCTAAGCCTGGCAAAGGTCATGGCCGAAGCAGGGGCTGTGGCCGATGACATTAAGGCTATCGGCATATCATACCAGATGCACGGACTCGTATGCGTAGACAGAAACCTGAATGTGCTCAGACCCTCAATAATATGGTGCGACTCGCGCGCTGTGCCTTATGGAGCGCGTGCGTTCAGCGAGATAGGGGAGGAGAAATGCCTTTCTCATCTGCTAAACTCACCGGGGAATTTCACTGCGGCAAAGCTCGCTTGGGTTAAGGAGAACGAGGCGGACACCGTTTATAGACATATATATAAGGTGATGTTGCCGGGGGATTATATCGCAATGCGTCTCAGCGGTGAGGCGAATACTACACTCAGTGGATTGAGCGAGGGCATGTTTTGGGACTTTAAGGACAATCGCGTTGCTGACTTTTTACTGGATTACTATGGCTTCGACAGCTCATTGTTGGCCGATGTGGTTCCAACCTTCAGTGTGCAGTGCCGTGTTTCGGCTGCCGCTGCTGCCGAAACCGGACTGAAGAAAGGCACGCCAATCACGTACAGAGCCGGCGACCAACCGAACAATGCGCTGAGCCTTAATGTGTTTAATCCTGGGGAGATAGCGTCAACGGCCGGCACTTCGGGTGTGGTTTACGGCGTATTGGGTGACATTAATTATGATAAGAAGAGCCGCGTGAACACTTTTGCTCACGTGAACCATGGCGAAGGAGGCCAGACACACCTCGGCGTACTGCTATGCATCAGCGGCACAGGCATACTGAATGCGTGGATACGGCGCAATGTAGTACCGGAGGGTATCGGCTATTCCGAAATGAACGACATGGCAGCAAATGTGCCGATAGGGAGTGATGGCATTTGTGTCATACCCTTTGGTAACGGGGCAGAGCGCGTGATAGAAAACCGTGAGACAGGCTGTTCGATAAGTGGCATAAATTTCAACAAGCACACTCGCGCCCATATAGTGCGAGCCGCGCAGGAGGGTATAGTGTTCAGCTTCTGCTATGGCATGGAAATCATGCGCCAAATGGGCATGGACATACATAAGATACACGCCGGATATGCCAACATGTTCCTTAGTCCGCTGTTCCGGAACACACTTGCCGGTGTTAGCGGGGCTGCCATAGAACTGTATGACACGGACGGGAGTGTTGGGGCCGCGCGTGGCGCCGGAATAGGTGCCGGCATCTATAAAGACCATGACGAGGCTTTTGCTACGCTTGGTAAGCTCATGGTGATAGAGCCTGACATTACTCACCATGATGAGTATTTGCAAGCCTACGCCCACTGGAAAGAGACATTGGAAAAGGCAATTCAAATCGTTTAAACTATAAACATTATGGCAAAAGAGTATTTTCCGCAGATTGGAAAGATTCCTTTCGAGGGAACTGAAAGTAAGAATGTATTGGCTTTCCACTACTACGACCCTGAAAAGGTGGTGATGGGAAAGAAGATGAAAGACTGGCTACGCTTTTCCATGGCTTGGTGGCATACGCTTGGAGGAGCTTCTGCCGACCAGTTCGGCGGGCAGACACGCTTGTACGAATGGGACAAGGCGACCGATGCCGTGCAGCGCGCAAAGGACAAGATGGATGCCGGATTTGAGATAATGCAGAAACTGGGCATCGAATTTTTCTGCTTCCATGACGTAGACCTTGTTGATGAGGGTGCTACAGTTGAAGAATATGAGGCTCGCATGAGTGCCATAACAGATTATGCCTTGGAGAAGATGAAAGCCACGGGAATAAAGCTGTTGTGGGGAACGGCAAACGTGTTTGGACACAAGCGCTATATGAACGGTGCCGCGACAAATCCCGATTTTGATGTGGTGGCGCGTGCCGCCGTACAGATAAAGAACGCTATCGACGCGACGATAAAGCTCGGCGGACAGAACTACGTGTTTTGGGGAGGCCGGGAAGGATACATGAGCCTGCTGAATACGGAGATGCAGCGCGAGAAGAACCATCTTGCCACATTCCTTACAGCAGCACGCGATTACGCACGCAGCAAAGGCTTCAAGGGCACTTTCCTTATTGAACCGAAGCCAATGGAGCCAACAAAACATCAATATGACGTAGACACAGAGACCGTAATAGGTTTCCTCCGTGCCCATGGACTTGACAAAGACTTTAAAGTCAACATTGAGGTGAACCATGCAACCTTAGCCGGACACACCTTTGAGCATGAACTGGCTGTGGCTGTTGACAATGGTATGCTTGGCTCGATAGATGCCAATCGCGGCGATGCACAAAACGGATGGGACACTGATCAGTTCCCTATCGATAACTATGAGCTTACGCAGGCAATGATGCAAATCATACGTAATGGCGGCTTTCAAAATGGCGGTTCGAACTTTGATGCGAAATTGCGCCGCAACTCCACTGACCCGGAAGACATTTTCATAGCTCACATCAGTGGCATGGATGCCATGGCTCGTGCTCTTGAGAACGCTGCCGCCATAATGGAGGAAAGCGAATTGCCTGCAATGCTGAAAGAACGTTATTCGAGTTTTGACAGCGGCATGGGCAAGGACTTTGAAGATGGCAAACTGTCACTGGAGCAAATCTATGAATATGGAAAGAAAGTCGGAGAACCCAAACAGACCAGCGGCAAACAAGAAAAGTATGAAACGATAGTGGCACTTTATGCCAAATAAGTCGTTGTGACTGTTCTTGGAATGAAACGGGCAGGCATTGTTTCCGAAAAAGGAGGGCAATGCCTGCCTTTTTTGCAGTTTGCACGTGCCTGCTTCAATGTGGTGTTGGTTACCTCCACCTGCACTATGGCCTGTTCGATGCGCTTTTCCGGACGGTTCTTTATCGCCGGCTTTTTACGTGACATCTCCTTTCAGGCAAGTTCATAGCCTTGTTCATACGGTTTCATGAAGGGATAAGAACTGTCGCGGCTATGCCCCATAATCTTACAGGCACGTGACTCATTACCCGCATGTTTGGACATTCGAGCATCCCCCAATTTCTTATGGTATGACGCACAAAATATCTAAATCCCTCAATACTTCTTAAAGTAAAGTACCAGCATGTCGGAACGTAACACCATCGAACTGCCGTTCAGTTCCATTATGAAAAAGCGTTCGTTTAAACTGTTGATGCCTAATGGGCTGAGGCACGAGGCTTCGGTTATTTTTATGTCGGATGAATCGCGGTTGTTTTTGTATGGGTCGCTTAGCAAGAGTGAATCTCCAGCGTGGTTGAACCTGAAGAACACTTCTATTACGCTCGACCTCGCCTCGAGCAGGTCTGTCTGCACGGCCCAGTAGACTTTGTTTTCACGCATGTCCGTAGAGCCTCCGCCATCTATTGTGTCCGCCTGTCTCAGTTGCCAGAATCCGTCAAGGTCTCCATTACCCGATGTTTCCAGCTCACAGGCACACAGAGATAAGCACAGCGTAAGCAATAAGAAAAGTATCTTCATTTCCGTTTTTTTGAGATATTCAATATGCCGTTCTTTGCCACCGTAATCTGGCAACCGTAATTGTTCCCGCGCAACTCCCCGGTGTCCATTCCGAGGGCGGCCGTTATGCCCCAGCCATGCAGTGCGTGGCTTTCCGGAAACGCATATTTGGCTTCCAGCATCAGGCTCACATCGTATTCCGGGTCAGTATATGGGTCTCTGTAGCGGCCATATCCTTTTTGATAGGTTGCGAGGAAACGATACCTTAGGTTACGCATAGGCGAGCCACTGAGACCCAAGTGGACGGATACCATGCGATTGTTTTTCACCTCAATTGTTCCATCATCGTTATATATCGGCGATAGGTAGAGCGGGTTGCCAACCACTTGTCCCCAATGTTGCCATCCGCTATATATATAATGGTTGTAGTAATCATCTATTCCGCCTATGTGATCGGAAATGTTTATGTTGTGGTCATGGTAGATGGGCCCGCTCTGATATTTGGAATAGAGGTATTCCATCACCACCGCGTCTATCCATCTGAATCGTTTCAGCTTAAGGTCTACGCCGAGCATCATGTCTTTCAGCTCATAAAGCAGGTAACGATTGTATTTCTTCACGTCCCATTCGTCGCCTGAGCCATAACCGTCGTAGTCGAGCAGGAACATCTGCGAGTGGTCCTCAAAAAAATGATCGGCGTAGACTCCCAATGCCCACGATGCAAAATCGAAGTTGAGACGCGCCACCCAACTGCCCAGCAAGTTGCCCTCGGAGTTTTGATATGTTGTCTCCACTACGTCAGCCCCTCCAGGTATAAAAGCGTGCCAGAATGAACTGAGTCCCTTTTCGTTTTCCACTTTGTACATGTTTCCGTCATCGCCCACGAGGTACGATGTTCCTCCGAACTGTGCCGCCATCTCCAGTCCCAGCTCTAATGAAACATGGTGTTTCTCTTTTCCTATCTTCAAGTAACCGGCTTTGCTGTGGTAGAATGTGTTGGAGGTGTATTTCGATGTCCCGCCGGTGAAGTCTTCCTGCCATTTGCCGTCTGTGGTCATGCCGTAAGCGATGTGCCCTTTTAGCCCCAGCCACCCATTTGTGAGTGGTATCGCCCAGTAATCCGGCAGTGCAATCCTGACCTGCGGCACGGGGCGGGCGTTGATTCCCAATGTCTGAGAGCCGCTGCTCAGTTCGTTGTTCTTCAGTTCCATGGGATATTCCTTACTGCCGATGGAGAGCGTGCCATGCAACCATCGCCCCTCTGCGTATGCCTGTTGCACTATGAATGCGCTTGTGTAATTGAATGCCCCTGCGATGTCGACGCAATAGCCAATGCCCCAGCGGCGCGCGGAATCGGCTTGCAGGGGGCGTGCTATCGACGCGCGCAAATATCCATTGACGTTTTTGAGCGAGCTGAGACCATACTTGTTGGCATTGAGCCACAATGGCGTGTTGTCGCCGGCTGTAGCCGATATTTGTGCGGAAACGCTATACTCCATCGGGGCGAGCGGCGACCGCTGTCCGTCTTCGGCTTTCGCCGTAATCGTTGAACACAGCAGTGCTATGGATAGAAGTATTTTTATTGTCTTTCGCATGATGATTAAGCCCTTTTTCTTGTGGCAATGTCAGGCGTAGACTTTTCGGTGGATGGGGTGACTTGCCATGCTCCGCCACATTTGAGCGGCGTTGTGTCGTGCGGATAGGCGGAAAGGTTATGTTTCATCAATGTGAGAATATTGTTTGTCCCCTGCAAAGGTAGCCATTTATGTTTGAATGGCAAAAGACCGTATGCTTCAAATAGGGATTTTCCCATCCCAAATTAGGGAAAATCCTTTGCGGGAATGCCATTTTTGTTGTTACTTTGCAGCATATAACAGAATGTATAACAATTAAAAACTTAAGGCGATGAAGAAGATAATGATTACCTTTATGGCTTTTCTTTGCATGGCGTTGTCCGCAGATGCCATGAGCTATGAGCAGGCTCGCCGCGAAGCTTTCTTCCTTACAGACAAAATGGCTTACGAGTTGAACCTCACACAAGAGCAGTATGACGCCGCCTATGAGATAAATCTCGACTACCTCATGGGTGTGACCACTGTCGATGACGTGTTCGGGGCATACTGGAGGCAGCGCAATCTCGACATAAGCTACATTCTTCTGGACTGGCAGTGGGAGGCATTCTGTGCCGCAACCTATTTCTACCGCCCGCTTTATTGGTCGGATGGCTTTTGGCATTTCGCCATATACGCCCGTTATCCACGCCGGAACTATTTCTATTTCAGCCATCCCACGGTATATGCCACTTACAGGGGAGGCCATAGCTGGCGGAACAACGGAGGCCGCAGTTACTATCATGGCCATAGTACCAACTTCAAGACGGTGGCTGCCAATAACGGCTTGCGCGACAAGTGGGATAGGGGTGAGTTTCGTGGCAATCGCTCGAGCGACAACAGTTCCACGCGCGTCACGGTCAACAAAGACAATGACGGTCGCCAGTCATCGGGCAGCGGCTTTGGCAACAGCCGCACAAGCGGCTCGTTCAGTGGCAACCGTTCTTCATCAACGTCGGCAAGTCAGTCGTCATCTTCAGGCTCGTCCAGGGTGAGAAGCGGCAGTGGCGCGTCATCATCGGGCAGTGCGAGCAGCTCCGGAAAATCCGGCACAGGCGGGCAGGTCAATGCTTCCCGCTTGTCATCATCGAGCAGCAAGGCTTCCGGCAGTTCGACCGTGCGAAACTCTTCTTTCGGCGGCACTCGCAAAAGTGGCACTCTTAGCGGTACTACCACCGTCCGCTCCGCGTCAGCCGGAGGCAGCAGTGGCGCGTCTGGAACGTCTTCCGGTACGTCTGCGAAATCCTCTTCGTCTTCCTCAAGCTCGAGCCGGAGTGGTGGGTTTAGCGGAAGCAGGTGAACAGCCGAAAGCCAACCGCAATGAGTGCAGGGAGCGCGATGAAGAATCTTCGCAAGGCTGACATACACAACGGTGCCGGCACACGTTCAGGAAAACTCCTCTGTATTCGTTCTTTGTGAAAACGGGCTGCGCAACAATCTGTTTGCGCAGCCCGAACTTATTTTTGTCTGATGTGGCGGTATCGGTTTCTTAACTCCATCCCATGAACATTCGCGTCACCTCGCCATCGTAATGGTCGAAAAGCAGGTTGTGCCCTGTGTCAAGCGTGGCTATGGCATGTTTGGGCAAGGGATGCACATGGCGAGATATGATATGCTTAACGCAAAAACGACTTTTGTTTTCAAGCCAATCCTTTAAGCAGCAGAATGCCTACTAGTAAACTTGCTGATAATCAGTATCTGTTATTTTGTGATTGGGGGTTTGAGATGGACTTTTGCAGAGGTCTCTATTATATGGAATATATGTATGCAATCCTCCATACCGGTTTGGAATATGCCGCAAAAAGAGCGTCAAGCCCAATGGGAAGCGGCGTGGGAACGACGGTGGCAATGTCGCACGTGGCAGTAAATAATGTTTACAAAAAGCAGAAACAAAGACAATGGTTGTCGAGTTGCCTTGTGAAACAGGCCGTTTTACACGTCGAAACGGCCTGTTTCACCCAATAAAACGGGGTGTTTCACATTATAAAATGGCACATCTTGCAAATCGTCTGAAAACCAGGCAATTGCAATGCATTCCAAAATGAGGTCGCAAAGTGATGTGCATTGCGAAATATCTTTACAAAATTACATGTTCCCACAGCAAGGCAAGTGCGTAAAGAGACAGGCGATGAAACCAATCGGGAACATTGCGGACATTCACATATCGGAAGCATTGCGAAAGCGGGAAAACCGAACATGCGTCAAATGGATTGAAAAGAAAGCGATAGTGGCAGGCCTCAATCCATATCCACCTTGACAGTGATTGGAGCGTAGGCATAAAAAAGCTTTTCTTTACGGCATTCTTAAAATAATGTTGTAACTTTGCAATTACAAATCCAGCGTCAAGGATGAAAAAGACTTCAGTGTTGCTGCTCGTGGTTGCAGGCATCGTGATGTTTGTTTTGACAAGCCTACAGTCATATACTCTGTCGGACGATGTGCTGTATCACTGCATTTGGCGTTGGACAAGTAAAGAGGATTTTTCCAGAATTGGCAGTTTCAGTGACATAATACGGTCGCAAGTCATACATTACCAAGTCCTTACCGGGCGTGTCGTCGTACAATTCGTGGCGCAGACTTTTTTGGCATTGCTCTGCAAACCGGTGTATGATGTTGCCAACGCCTTAGTGTTTGTATTGACAGCGTGGATGTCTGCAAGATACGCTTCCGGTGGCAAACCCATTAGAGCAGTAACCGTGATGATGGTATTGTTCATCATGATGGTCATGATACCCGGCTTTGTCGATGATTATCTCTGGATAGAAGGGTCGATGAACTATTTGTGGGTGTCGCTGGCAATGATGGGCATGGTTTTTGTGTTTGAAAAGAACGATGGGCGGGATGCCACATGGAAAGACTATGCCGTAAGTCCGCTGATGCTCCTTGTGGGCTGGACGCATGAGGGAGCCGCCGTTCCATTGGC
This sequence comes from uncultured Prevotella sp., assembly GCA_964554115.1. Taxonomy (GTDB): domain Bacteria; phylum Bacteroidota; class Bacteroidia; order Bacteroidales; family Bacteroidaceae; genus Prevotella. Next base: position 36,829 of record CAZKMT010000006.1, on the reverse strand, counting down.
TGTTGCTCTGGTGGCGCATTGTGCGTTGAGGCGTAACGTAAGGCGATGCAATGCGGCATTGCCATACGTGGCATGGTTCACAGTCGGTGCCTTTTTGTGCGCGTTGGCTCCGTCCACGGTGCTCAGGGCCATCGGCGGCGAGGGACATGTGGCGGCGTCTCCGCTGACAAAAGTCGCCCTCGGCCTGTTCACTTGTACGGAAATGCGCACCGTATGGCTTTTGGCCATTGTCATGGCATACGCTTACAAGAGGCAAAAACGATTGCTGGTGTGGCATGTCAGGAGGTACGATTATCTGTACATGGCGGTGATTTTGTGCATCGGTGTGATTTTTGCCAGCGGGGTGACACAGCCAAGAGTGTGCTATTTCGCCGAGTTCTTTTCCATGCTGCTTGTTGTCAACCTCTTGCTTAGAATGGGAATCGCGAGGCATTCCGCCAAGATGGCGGTGGCCATGGGTACTGTGATGGCACTCGTGCTCATACCGGGGATATACTACAGTTACGAAGGGCATGTCAACTACAAATATATCATGGCGCAAATAGCCAAAGGAGACACTGACATAATAAGGGTAAGGCAAGTGATGGGCTGCAATTATTTCATAAGGAAATTCACGTTCCCGCAAGTTGAGTTCGGGCCGAACACGTATTATTTTGCCCCGGACTCCACCGATGAGAATGTGAGATGCGCTGCCACCCTGCTTGGCAGAGAACGACTGGTGTTCCTGCCAGATGACATGGTAGGCAAAATAATGGACAACTCAGACAGTTACATTGCATACGGTGAGAGCATGTATGACGGGATGCTTGCCATGCAAATACCAACCGACAAGAAAGTGGAACGGGTGACCTTTGTGCTCGGCGAGGACACCCCACCATTCTACAAGAGGCCATTCATGTATGGCGGATATACTTACGATGCCCCGCGATGGCAAGTGATAGAGGTCAACGGACGCAACTTTGTGTTTTTTGACAAGCCAGTACCCAAGATATTCAGGCGTGTAAAAGACATAAAAATATCATAGAGGGCTGAGCTCACGCCGGCAATGCGTGTTGCGGAAAGCGAAAATGTGGAGCACACGGGCGCAATTGCGCCCCGAACGACAACAATAAATGACAACGGAATGCGGACATGGATACGCTGCTTACGGTAATAATACCTGTGTATAAGACGGAAAAGACAATCGACAGGTGCATTGAGAGCGTTGTCAACCAAGGAGGCGAAAACACTGAGATAATCCTTGTTGACGACGGGTCGCCGGATGGATGCCCCTTGATTTGCGACAGATGGGCTGCCGCAGACAGTCGCATCAGCGTAATACACAAAACCAACGGAGGCCTCGGCGACGCCCGCAACAAGGGCATTGCTCAGGCTAAGGGTAGGTTTGTCACGTTTGTGGACTCCGATGATTACTTGGCTCCCGGAACCCTGGATGAGGTGATGCGGGCGATGGAACGTGTGCCGGAGTGCGACATTATGGAATATGGAATATTCAAATTCTACAACTCACCGCATCAGCACAGGCTGTCGTTTGCCGATAGAGTGTACCATGACATGGATGTTTATTGGCTTGAATGCCGCGCTTACAGACACGCATATGCATGCAACAAAGTGTTCCGCAAAGATTTGTTCGATGACGTCCGTTTTCCAAGCGGCGTGGCTTTTGAGGACATACATACGCTTCCACTGCTGATTGAAAAATCGCGGACAGTGGCTACGACGGGCAACGGGATGTATTACTACTGCTGGAATACCGACGGAATAACAAACAATGCCGGTGCGGCGGAATACAGATCTCTTTTGGATGCGCACATCAAGGTGATGGGACACTATTGGGGCAAGCCGGGGTTCACGCCTTACTACATGCACGTGCTGGACATACAGCTTTATGAATGCGCACTCACCGGCGACGCGCCGAGGATGAGAGGCATGAGGTGTTGGGACATAAACGGGTTGGGGGCAAGATCGAAAGTGAAAGCCTTGGCTTTGAACTTTTTGGGAATAAAGATTTTATGCAAGACTTACAGATTGTTTCACAGAATAAGAAAATTCCTCTGGTAAGTTTTGTAATACCGTATTACAACTTGCCTGTTGACATGCTTCGGGAGTGCGTGGACAGTGTGCTGGCCCTGTCGCTGAGTGTGTCGGAGAGGGAAATCATCATAATTGACGATGGCTCTGACCGTTGCCCCATGGAAGAAATGATGGAGTATGGCTCAAGCATCATTTATGTAAGGCAACCCAATCGCGGACTGAGCGAAGCGCGCAACACAGGCTTGGACATGGCCAAGGGCAAGTATATACAGTTTGTCGACAGTGACGACAAGTTGCTGCCTCGTGTCTATGAAAAGTGTTTGGACATCGTAAGATATAAAGACCCGGACATGGTTTTGTTTGATTATACTCAGAAGGAAGATGCCGGGCAACCGACCGAGTTCGTGGACTCGACCGATGGAGTAGCCTATATGGCCAACAACAACATACATGCTTCTGCTTGGGGCTATATTTTCCGGAAACGGATATTGATGGGGTTGAGGTTTTCGCCGGGCTTGCTCCATGAGGACGAAGAGTTCACGCCTCTGCTATTATTGCGCGCCGAAAAAATATATGACACAGGTTACAAGGCATATTTCTATAGAAAAAGGGACGACTCGATAACAGCTGGCAAAAGCAAGAAGCACATACTGAAGCGACTTAACGACTTCGAACGTATCATGGCGCACCTGCATGTTGTAGCCAAAACTCTGCCCGAGGCGGAAAGCGAAGCTTTGCGGCGGCGCGTATCACAATTGACCATGGATTACATCTATAATATCATCACGGTGACAGGCTCCATGAAACAGTTGAACAGACGGTTGGGGAGAATGGCCAAACTGGGGCTTTATCCGCTTCCGGATCGGAAATATTCCGCAAAATACATATGGTTCAGGAAGATGGCAAACACAAGGATAGGCTTGTCAATATTGATGCATGCCTTGACAATGACTAATAAGAGGAAAAGATGAAAATCCTGTTATTGGGCGAATACAGCAATGTACACGCCACGTTGGCGGAGGGACTGAGACAACTCGGCCACGTGGTGGTGGTGGCCTCCAATGGTGACTTCTGGAAAGACTATCCACGCGACATATCGCTTGTGCGCCACTGCGGCAAGCTTGGTGGCATCGAACTTATGCTCAAGGCATGGAGTTTGTTGCCTGTGCTGAGAGGGTTCGACGTGGTGCAGCTCATCAGTCCCATGTTTCTGGAACTCAAGGCAGGAAGAATATTGCCAATATACAAGTATTTGCGCAAGTATAACAAGAAAGTGGTCTTGTGCGGTTTTGGCATGGATTGGTATTGGGTGAGCACATGCTCTTCGCCCAATAGTCCGTTTAAATATAGTGATTTCAACATGGGGAAAGTCTTGCGCACAAATGCCGACGCGATGAAAGAGCGCAACGATTGGCTCGGAACGGACAAGGAGAGGTTGAACAAGTTTATCGCCAACGACAGTGATGCCATAGTAACGGGGCTGTATGAATATTGGGCTTGCTATTCACCTGCCTTTCCCGGCAAGACGTCATTCATCCCATTCCCCATAAAGATGCCAACCGCTGCGCCTGCAAGAACAGCTGCGACAGACGGAAAGCTAAGGATTTTCATAGGCATAAACAAATCGAGGAACGAGTATAAGGGCACTGACATAATGTTGAAAGCTGCGACTGACTTGATGGCCGTTTACCCTGACAGGGTTGAACTGGTAAAGGCGGAGTCTGTGCCGTTTGCCGAATACCGGAAGATGATGGATGGCTGCGATGCCATATTAGACCAGCTGTACAGTTATACCCCCTCCATGAATTCACTTTTAGCAATGTCGAAAGGCATTATATGTATCGGGGGAGGGGAGGAGGAAAACTATGAGATTCTCGATGAAAAAGCGTTGAGACCAATAATTAACGTCGAACCGGCCTACGAAAGCGTGTACCATGAACTGGAACAGCTGGTGCTACACCCGGAAATGATTCCTGTCTTGAAAAGCCAAAGCATTGAGTATGTCAAGAAACATCATGATTACATAAAAGTTGCGAGGGAATATGAACGGCTTTATATGGAAATGAACTTGCAGAAATCACCGTAAGAATACACATAAGTTTCGTGGTCGTGGATTAGACTTCCATGAGGTCACTCATTACCATGTCGCTTACGAACAGACCTTTGTGTGTAAGCCTGAGATGGTGGTCGCTTAGCTCGAGCAGTCCGCTGTCGATATATTTTTGGGCTTGTCGGATGCATGAGTGAGCCCGTTTGCTGCCGAAAGAGGAGGTCAAGCGTGCCATGTCTATGCCTTCACTCATGCGCAGTGACAGCATCACGGTGTCGTTGTAGTGGGTTGTATCGTCCAGTTCTTCGCGTTCGGCAGGCACCATTCCTTTTTCCACGCTGTCCATGTAGGCATCTATGTCGGCTATGTTCCATTGTCGGCTGTTCCCGTCAAAAGAGTGGGCGGCTGCTCCTATGCCGATATAAGGTGCGCCAGTCCAATAGCTGCTGTTGTGCATGGAACGGTAGCCTGGCAGTGCGAAGTTGCTTATTTCGTAGTGGTCGTAGCCTGCGGTGGATAGTCTGTCGTCCAAGGTATAGAACATCGCGCGACAGTTTTCCTCGTCGGCCTCGGCCACACAACCTTGGTCGAGCATTGAACGCAATACAGTGCCTCTTTCGTAGCTCAGGCAATATGCTGAAATATGTTCTGGTGTTAGGCTCAAAGCTTGCTTAATGTCGTCAAGCCAGTCTGTCAGGGTCTCACCGGGAAAACCATACATAAGATCGATGCTTATGTTTTTGATGCCTGCCGCACGCAACACACTTACGGCACGCCTTACATCTGCGGCATTGTGTCTGCGGCGAAGGAAACGCAGTCTGTCATCGTTGAACGTTTGAGCCCCCATGCTCACTCTGTTTACGCGGAGCTGCTTCAGCGTCTGTGCGAGATTGTCGGTAATGTCGTCGGGATTGCACTCCACGGTGATTTCTTGCGCATGAAAAGTGTCCATGGCGGCAAACAGTTTTATAAGCAGTGGAGAACAAAGACGGCTCGGTGTGCCGCCGCCTAAATATATGGTTGACGGTGGCTCGGCGATGTAGTCATTGCGCAGTTCCATTTCGCGGCACAAGGCATCGACGTAACGTGTCGCGACATCTTCGCGGGTGGTGGAATAAAAGCCACAGTAGATGCACCGGCTCTTGCAGAAAGGTATATGTATGTATAACCCAGACATAATTGAATTTAAATGCAAAAATACTAATTTTACTTAACCCCCGGAAACTTTGCCACGCATTAATTGTCCGTCTCATGGAAAAAAGCTACCTTAGAGCCCGAATAAATCTTAAGTACCAACTTAAATCTATGATGATATGAGAGTATATCAGACAAACGAAATCAAAAACATCGCGCTGCTTGGCAGCGCGGGCAGCGGCAAGACCACCCTTGCCGAAGCCATGCTTTACGAGGCGGGCATAATAAAACGTCGCGGTTCCGTAGAAGCAAGGAATACAGTGAGCGACTATTTTCCCGTGGAACAGGAATATGGATATTCGGTATTTCCCACGGTGTTTCATGTGGAGTGGAACAACAAGAAACTAAATATAATAGACTGCCCCGGAGCTGACGATTTTGTGGGAGGCGCGATAACGGCACTCAACGTTACAGACCAAGCCTTGGTACTGATAAACGGCCAATACGGGCCGGAGGTTGGCACGCAGAACATCTTCCGATACACGGAAAAATTGAAAAAGCCAGTCATATTTTTGGTCAACCAACTGGATAGTGACAAATGCGACTTTGATGCCATCGTGGCTTCGATGAAAGACATTTATGGTTCAAAGTGTGTGCAAATACAATACCCGATAGCCACAGGCCCCGGATTCAACGCCATCATTGATGTGCTGCTGATGAAGAAATACTCATGGAAGCCCGAGGGCGGAGTACCCATAATAGAAGAAATCCCGGCCGAAGAGATGGATAAGGCCATGGAGCTGCACCGCGCATTGGTGGAGGCTGCGGCCGAAAACGACGAGGGACTAATGGAGAAGTTTTTTGAAGAAGAATCCCTCACCGAAGATGAGATGCGTGAAGGCATACGAAAGGGGCTCGTCACACGCAGCATATTCCCGGTGTTCTGCGTATGCGCAGGTAAGGACATGGGCGTGCGGAGACTAATGGAGTTCCTTGGCAATGTGGTGCCATTCGTCAGCGAAATGCCGAAAGTGCACAACTCACGGGGTGAAGAGGTGACTTCCGACAGTTGCGGGCCTACGTCAATCTATTTCTTCAAGACAGGAGTAGAGCCGCACATAGGCGAGGTGTCTTACTTCAAGGTGATGAGTGGAAAAGTCAAGGTAGGCGATGACCTTACCAACGCTGACAGAGGTTCAAAGGAGCGTATGGCTCAACTTTTCGTCTGTGCAGGTGCTAACCGCATGCCTGTGGATGAACTGTGCGCAGGCGACATAGGTTGCTCGGTGAAGCTGAAAGACGTGAAGACAGGCAACACCCTCAACATCAAGGATTGCGAATACAAATTCGATTTCATAAAATACCCTAACTCCAAATATTCGCGTGCCATAAAGGCTGTAAACGAACAGGAGACTGAGAAAATGATGGCTGCTCTCATAAAAATGCGGCAGGAAGACCCCACTTGGGTGGTGGAGCAGAGTAAGGAGCTGCGGCAGACCATAATTCATGGACAGGGCGAGTTCCATCTACGCACTCTCAAATGGCGCATGGAGAACAACGAAAAGATTCAAGTCAAGTTTGAAGAGCCTAAAATACCTTACCGAGAGACTATCACAAAGGCTGCACGCGCCGACTACCGTCATAAGAAGCAGTCGGGTGGGGCAGGACAATTTGGTGAAGTGCATCTCATTGTGGAGCCCTATGCTGAGGGGATGCCAGATCCCACAATGTTCAAGTTTGGTGGCCAGGAATACAGGGTTACAATCAAGGGCAAGGAAGAAATAGATTTGGAATGGGGCGGCAAGCTCGTGTTTATCAATTCGGTAGTGGGCGGAGCCATAGATGCAAGATTCATGCCGGCAATACTCAAGGGCATCATGGAACGCATGGAACGCGGTCCGCTGACCGGGAGCTACGCCCGTGATGTGCGAGTGATTGTGTATGATGGCAAGATGCACCCGGTAGATTCCAACGAATTGTCGTTTATGCTCGCTGGGCGTAACGCTTTTGCGGCCGCTTTCCGCGATGCAGGGCCCAAAATATTGGAACCAATATATGATTTGGAAGTGTTTGTTCCGGCCGACTTCATGGGCGATGTCATGAGTGACTTGCAAGGACGCCGAGCCATGATAATGGGTATGGACAGCGAGGCCGGTTACCAGAAACTTCAGGCTAAGATCCCACTTAAAGAATTGTCAAGTTACAGCATAGCGCTGAGTTCCTTGACAGGCGGCCGCGCTTCGTTTACGGCTAAGTTTGCAAGCTATGAACTTGTGCCAACAGACATACAGCAACAACTAGTAAAAGAGCACGAAGTCGAGTCCAAGGACGAGTGATGCTTTGTGCGCGTGGTGGCATTGCTGCACTGATGGCAGACGTGCTGTTGTGTCCAATGTCACCGGGTCGGGATGTCGCTTTGCCGATACCCCTGTCATTGGGGGGGGTGACACAAAGGGGCATCCCGATGTTTTTTGCCATCGGTACAGTCAACCATACTTATGTCCAAAATTGTAAAAGAGGCGATAATCAGGGTTGTCTGCCATTCTCCATCATAACGTGTGATTTTAGAAAGCATTAAGTTGAATATATACATACATAATGTGGAGTGGCGGTTAATAATGTTAAAATACGCCGAAGTTGTTAACTTTTTTGATTTAATGTTTTGTTTTTTGCTTTACCTTTGCTTCCATGAAAAAATCAATGATATGGGTAATCGCATTGGTGATGGGCTTGTCGTTCCTTGTTCTGCTCTTCATGCAATTGTCATACATCGAAGAGATGGCGAAAATGAAGAAAGAGCAATTCGACGAATCGGTCAATCGAAGCCTGTATCAAGCCTCGCGTAACCTCGAAGTAAACGAGACGCTCCGATATCTGGAGAAAGAATTAAACGAGACAGAGAAGCGTGCCATTGAGCGCGATACTGTAGCCAAACATGGGGGACGGCAAGACAGTATTGTTCATGCTCTCCATTATCCGATTGGCGGAAGAGACGGACTGGGTTACTCATCGTTCCAACTCAAAACTATAGCGACCAAGCCTTCGGCTGTACCCAAAGCCATAATTCTGCATTCCGACAGAAATTCCATTACGGAAGCCTCAAAGTCTTTACAGGAAAGTGTGCGCAACAGATATGTTTATCAGAAGACGCTGGTTGATGAGGTAGTCTACAATATATTATATACAGCCAGCGACAGGCCGTTGAAAGAACGTATCAACTTCAGACTGCTCGACCAAGACTTACGCGCCGAACTGCTGAACAACGGAATAAACATACCGTATCATTTCACTGTGTCGACAACAGACGGACGCGAAGTGTATCGTTGTCCCGACTACACTGAAGAGGGGGAAGCGTTCACTTACCAACAGATTCTGTTCAGAAACGACCCCTCGTCGAAGATGGGCGTGCTGAGGATACACTTCCCAAACATTGACAGCTATATATATTCAAGCATTCGATTCATGATTCCGTCTGTCGTGTTCACCGTCGTGCTGCTAATCACATTTGTGTTTACCATCATCGTGATATTCAGGCAGAAAAGGTACACGGAGATAAAGAATGATTTCATAAACAACATGACGCATGAGCTGAAGACACCGATAGCAAGCATTTCGTTGGCCTCACAGATGCTCAGCGATGAGAGCGTCACGAAGAGTCCGACCATGATGACGCATCTCGGAAGCGTGATAAACGATGAGGCGAAGCGATTGCGCTTCCTCGTAGAGAAAGTGTTGCAGATGTCAATGTTCGACAAAGAGAAAGCTGTGTTCAAGAAAAAAGAACTCGACTTGAACGAGATGGCGGAGAACGTCGCCCATTCTTTCTCTTTGCGCGTGGAACATACGGGCGGGAAAATATACACTGAAATAGAAGCGACTAAATCTAAGATATATGTTGACGAGGTACATTTCCAGAATGTAATCTTCAACATAATGGACAATGCAGTGAAATACAGGGATCCGGACAGGCCACTCGACATCTACCTTAAGACGTGGAATGATGACGGGCGGCTCTATCTTTCCATACGCGACACTGGCATTGGCATAAAGAAAGAAAACTTGAAGAAGATATTCGAGAAGTTCTACCGGGTGCATACGGGCAATCGCCACGATGCAAAGGGTTTCGGATTGGGGCTTGCCTACGTGAAAAAGATTGTGGAGCTGCACAAGGGAGAGATTCGCGTAGACAGCGAATACGGTAAGGGCACGTGCTTTGTTATATCATTGCCTTTTATGAACAATTAGCATATAAATAATATTAACAACTAAAACCTTTCGATTATGGATGAAAATTTGAAAATTCTCCTCTGTGAGGACGATGAGAACTTGGGTATGCTGCTTAGGGAATACCTTGCGGCCAAGGGCTATACAGCAGAGCTTTGCCCTGACGGGGAAGCTGGATACAAGGCTTTTTTGAAAAGCAAGTTCGACATTTGTGTGCTCGATGTGATGATGCCGAAAAAAGACGGCTTTACGCTTGCACAGGAAATAAGGGCGGCCAATGCTGAGATTCCTATCATTTTCCTTACAGCCAAGACGCTGAAGGAAGACATACTCGAGGGCTTCAAGATTGGTGCCGATGATTATATAACCAAGCCTTTCTCCATGGAAGAGCTTGTGTTCCGCATTGAGGCTATCTTGCGCCGTGTACGGGGCAAGAAGAATAAAGAAAGCACGATATACCATATAGGCCGCTTTACTTTCGACACTCAGAAGCAATTGTTAACCATTGGCGACAAGCAAACCAAGTTGACCACAAAAGAGAATGAACTGTTGGCTCTGCTTTGCAGTCATACTAACGAGATATTGCAACGCGACTTTGCATTGAAGACGATATGGATAGACGACAATTACTTCAACGCGAGGTCTATGGACGTGTATATCACCAAATTGCGCAAGCACCTTAAGGATGACGATCAAATAGAAATCATAAACATTCATGGCAAAGGCTACAAGCTGATTGCCCCTGAGGAAGACTGATTCAGTGAAATGCGGGTTTGATGCGGAATGCCTTGCCGTCTGCAATTGACTGTGTGGCATATACATGCAAAGCCGACTCAAGACAACTTGCAGCATACGGAAAACTTGGATGACAGGTTTTCCGTATGCTGCAAGTTGTCTTTATAATTCAAATACCGGGCATGTTTGCGTGCAAGCGATACTTTCAATAGTCGCTTTCGTGTTTCAACAATGCCACATGGGCTGATATGCCTACAACAATAAGTGCCAAACCGGTTATTTGTATGGCATTGACGTTGGTCCATCCTGCAAAGTGGCTGGTCACGAGGAGCAAAGCTCCCGTAATGGCTATGGCAATGCCTATGATGCTCACATTCTTCTTGGCTTTCATGTCTTTGTCTTTATGGATGGCGGCGGTGTGTCGCCATTTCGTCCACAACACTTTTCTTTTCATGCAAAGGTAATGTTTTTAGTCGTAATCCATATACGCACGTCTGTTAATTTTCCGGTCAACTGACTTGTTAATTCCCCTTGTTACAGTGTCAGAGACTTTCCCGCACTGCTGCGGTGAACCTGTAACTTTTTAAAAAATATTTCACATTGCACGCAACTTTGGCTTCGTTTTTTTGCGCAATCGTAAATATTTGGTTCCCAGATGGTTTGTGAAGCATCTCATTTTTAAGTTGTAAAACGCCCATTCCGCAATTTGAAACGGCATCTATTGCCGAATGCCCACATGTTTGTAAACATTATTTACGCTGCGCAAATGTACAACGTTAGTATAACACATTACGTATTAATGTTGGTTGACAAAGCCAACTAAAATGAGATGTGGGTGTGCATGTCGGAATTAATTCGTATCTTTGTGGGCACAATGTTAAACTTATCAACGGCATGAACAAATGAGAGACAAAATTTTATTCGTAGCGTTGGCAATGGCAATGGCGGCGCAGGCACAAACAAGAAAGGAGGTGGTGCTTACCGATGGGTGGCAGTTCTCGCGCGACAACGCATCGTGGCAGAGCGTGAGAGTGCCACACGACTGGGCTATCAGCGGACCTTTCGACAAAAAGTGGGACTTGCAGGTGGTTGCCATAGAGCAGAACAACGAGAAAGAAGCCACAGAGAAGTCGGGGCGCTCCGGCGCCTTGCCGTGGATTGGCGAGGGTCATTACAGGCGCACGCTGACCATCCCGGAGGGTTACAGCCATGCGGAGCTGGTATTTGATGGCGCTATGAGCGAGCCTACGGTGACCATCAACGGAGAAAAGGCGGGACACTGGGCTTACGGATATAATGCCTTCAAGATAGACATCACCCCTTACGTGAAGCCGGGAGACAACATCATGGAGGTGGCGTTGGTCAACATGGAGGAGAGCAGCCGCTGGTATCCGGGCGGCGGATTGTACCGCCCCGTGACGCTGGTGCTCACGGGCAGTGAGCGCATTGCGACGTGGGCAACTTTTGCGCGCACGTCAAGTATAGAGGGTGGCAAGGCATATATAGACGTTGACACAAGGATAGAGGGCGTTGGCGACGGTGGCAGCGACAGCGTTGAGATTGCGCTTTACCGTAGTACGGGCATTGTTGCGGCTTCCGTCCGTTGCGGTATACGCGCCGATGGAACGGTGGCCACGCAATTGATCGTTGACAATCCGGAATTATGGTCGCCCGAGTCACCGTATCTTTACAAGTTGGTCACCCGCCTGTATTGTGGCAAACGCATGGCCGATGAGAAAACATTGAATTTCGGGATTCGCACGGTGGAAGTGTCGAAAGAGGGGGGCTTCCGGTTGAATGGGCAGACGCGCAAGATAAAGGGTGTATGCCTGCACCACGACCTCGGCCCGCTGGGTGCTGCGGTCAATAAAGCCGCACTCATACGCCAGGTGAAGATGATGAAGGCAATGGGGTGCGATGCCATCCGCACGGCGCACAACATGCCATCCACCATGCAGATGGATGTGTGTGACTCGCTGGGAATGATGGTGATGGCCGAGAGCTTCGACATGTGGAAATACCCCAAATGCAAGAACGGATACTGCCGCTTCTTCGATGAGTGGGCAGAGAAAGACATAGCCAACCTGCTGATGTGCCACCGCAATCATCCTTCGATAGTGATGTGGAGCATCGGCAATGAAATACCCGAACAAGGCAGCGGCGAGGGCGTCAAGATAGCTAAGCGGTTGCAAGACCTGTGCCATAGTCTCGACCCCACACGCCCCGTGACGCAGGGCATGGATCGTGTGGACAACGCTTTGAAGAGCGGTTTTGCCGCCGTAATGGATGTGCCGGGCTTCAACTACCGCGTAAACAAATACGAAAAAGGACTGGCAGAGTTGCCGCAGGGATTCCTGTTGGGTTCGGAGACGGCATCAACGGTCAGCTCGCGCGGAGTCTATAAGTTTCCGGTGGAGGTGGGAGCCGGAAAGCAATATGCCGACGGGCAGTGCTCAGGCTATGACGTTGAGCATTGCTCATGGAGCAACCTGCCTGACGATGACTGGCGTTGGCAGGACGACTGCCCGCAGGTAATAGGTGAGTTCGTATGGACAGGCTATGACTATTTGGGCGAACCAACGCCTTACGATGAGTATTGGCCAAGCCGCAGCAGTTATTTCGGCATCTGCGATTTGGCCGGATTGCCCAAGGACCGCTATTATCTATATCGCAGTAAATGGAATGCCACAGAGCACACCACGCACCTGCTGCCACACTGGACATGGCCCGGGCGAGAAGGTGAAGTGACCCCGGTGTACTGCTACACAGATGGTGTGGAGGGCGAACTGTTTGTCAATGGCGAGAGCCAAGGTCGCGTACGCAAGGATAAAGAGGGACGACTGGATCGTTATCGCCTGCGTTGGAATGACGTGAAATACGAGCCGGGGGAGATAAAGGTGGTGACATACGATTCCGATGGCAACAAGATAGGGGAGGACACGCGCCGCACATCCGGTGAGCCGGCGCAGTTGCTGCTCTCTGCCGAGTGCAGCGACGGAGACTCGGCACCCACGCTCCGTGCCGACGGAGATGACATGGCATTTGTTACCGTGACCATGGCCGACAAGGACGGAACGCCATGCCCATGGGCAGACAGCGACCTGACGTTTACCGTTACGGGTGATGGCACTTTCCAGGCAGCCTGCAACGGTGACGCCACATCGCTCGAACCGTTCACGGAGCCTCGGATGAAACTCTTCTCCGGGCAGCTTCTGGTAATTGTGCGTAGCACGAAACAGGCGGGCACCATGACCCTTACTGTCACCGATAAAGAGAGGAATATATCCGAATCCATTGAAATCCGTACACTCTGACTGGTGTACGGAATCTGAAAGCCCAAATAGGCATGTAGCGATGGCGACGCACTATTGGTTAGTGCCGCCATCGCTTTGTATAATATTGCAGTTTGCGGTTTGTGAGTTCCGCATCGGCAGCATGCGGCTGCGGGCAGACATAATATAGGCAGTGATAAAAAATATCGTTGAAAAATGCCATATTCCGAATTAAATAGTTAATTTTGCGGTCAGTAAAAAGAAAAAACAAAGACAATGATGATAAGGATTACATTTCCTGACGGCTCTGTGCGTGAGTATGAACAGGGCGTGACGGGACAACAAATCGCCGAAAGCCTGTCGCCGGCTTTGGCGCGCGAGGTGCTGGCTTGTGGTGTCAATGGCGAAACCACGGAACTGAACCGGCCCATCAACGAGGACGCAACGGTACAATTATATAAGTGGGACGACGATGAGGGCAAGCACACATTCTGGCACACTTCGGCGCATTTGCTTGCCGAAGCCTTGCAGGAACTATATCCGGGCATACAGTTTGGCTTTGGCCCGGCCGTTGAGAACGGATTCTTCTATGATGTCCTGCTGAAAGACGGCGAGGTTATCAAGGAGGGCGATTTCCCAAAGATAGAAGAAAAGATGCGCGAGCTGACCGGCAAGAAAGAGCCGGTGGTGCGCAAGGAGGTGGCCAAGACCGAAGCCTTGAAAGAATTCGGGGCTGCGGGTCAAGCATATAAATGTGAGCACATAGAGCAAGACTTGGAGGATGGCACCATCACAACCTATACCCAAGGAGCGTTTACCGACCTTTGTAAAGGCCCGCATTTGCTCAACACGGGATATATAAAAGCCATCAAACTGACAAGCGTGGCGGGAGCTTTCTGGCGCGGAGACGCATCGCGCCAGCAAATGCAACGACTTTACGGCATCACTTTCCCCAAAAAGAAAATGCTCGATGAGTATCTGGCCATGATGGAAGAGGCGAAGAAGCGTGACCATAGAAAGATAGGCAAGGAGATGGAACTCTACATGTTCTCTGACCGCGTGGGCAAAGGCTTGCCAATATGGTTGCCCAAAGGCACAGAGCTGCGTCTGAGATTGCAAGACATGTTGCGCAAGATACAGTCACGATATGGCTACAAGGAAGTGATAACACCGCATATAGGCAGCAAGAACCTATATGTGACGAGCGGACACTATGCCCACTATGGCAAAGATTCTTTCCAGCCGATTCATACTCCTGAGGAAGGCGAAGAATACATGCTAAAGCCCATGAACTGTCCACACCATTGCGAAGTGTTCGCATGGAGGCCGCGTTCTTACAAGGACTTGCCGCTGCGCATAGCCGAATTCGGTACGGTCTACCGCTACGAGCAAAGCGGGGAGTTGCATGGTTTGACACGTGTGCGCTCGTTTACGCAAGACGATGCACACATATTCTGCCGTCCAAATCAAGTCAAGGATGAGTTTCTGCGTGTTATGGACATCATCCACGCCGTGTTCTCCATATTCCGTTTCGATGACTTTGAGGCACAAATCTCGTTGCGCGATCCCAATGACCATGAGAAATACATCGGCTCCGATGATGTGTGGGAGAAAGGAGAGAATGCCATAATAGAAGCCTGCAGGGAGAAAGGCTTGAAAGCAAAGATTGAATATGGCGAGGCCGCATTCTATGGGCCGAAGCTCGACTTCATGGTCAAGGATGCCATCGGGCGTCGGTGGCAGTTGGGAACAATACAGGTGGATTACAATTTACCGGAACGTTTCAAACTGGAATATACCGATGAGGACAACACGAAAAAGACGCCGGTGATGATTCATCGTGCGCCATTCGGGTCGATGGAACGCTTCTGCGCTGTGCTCATAGAGCATACGGCAGGTCATTTCCCGTTGTGGCTCACTCCCGACCAAGTGGCCATTCTCCCCATATCGGAGAAATATAATGACTATGCTTCAAGGGTGGCTCGCGAATTGGATGCAGCCGGCGTGCGCGCTACCATAGACGAACGCAATGAGAAAATAGGCCGCAAGGTGCGCGACAACGAACTGAAACGCATTCCTTACATGGTCATTGTGGGCGAGAAAGAGCAAGGCGATGGCACGGTAAGCGTGCGCAAGCAGGGCGCAGAGGAGCGTGGTGTCATGACCATAGCGGAGTTTGCGGACAAGATTAATGCCGAAGTGGCCGAACAGCTGAAAGCCACCGATGTGCATCCGTAAGGGAACGCAAGATTGTTTTTCATGTTTTATGTGCATTCATGCCACCTGTAGCCATGCGGACTTTTCGCCATGTCGCAGGTGGCTTTGCATTCATGCCATACATTATATTATTATTCAAATGACAAAGCGTAAAGTGACTATTGTGATGTGCTTGCTTATGGCAGCATTGTCAGTAGCCGGATGTGGCGAAAGCAAGAACAAGACCGGTGCCGTGAAACAGGACACAGAAAACACTTCCGCCGCTCCGCTGTCGGTTGAAAGTGGTGTGGAAGAGTTGGGCAAAGCCGAGTTTAAAGCCAAGGTTTATGACTTCGAGAAAAATGGAGACGCATGGAAATATGAAGGCACGTTGCCGGCAATAGTCGATTTTTATGCCACATGGTGCGGGCCGTGCAAGCAACTGTCGCCAATTCTTGCGGAGTTGGCTTCCGAGTATGCAGGGAAGATAGTGGTTTACAAGGTTGACGTAGACAAGGAAACCGAGCTGGCCACCGCCTTTGGAGTAAGCAGTATACCAATGTTGTTGTGGATTCCGGCGCAAGGTGAGCCATTTGTCTCCATGGGATTGATGCCAAAGGAGGAATTGAAAAAAGCCATTGGCGAACGTCTGCTGAAATGACGAATGGCAGAAGTACGTGATTTGTGGTTATGATAGTATATTCGTGTCTAAGCAATGAAATAGGGTGGTGGGCAATGAAGTGACACTCTTGCAGAATCTTTTGTGGATAAAAGGCAGAAAAATGTTTTGCCGTTTGTATTAAAAATCGTAACTTTGCACCCGATTCCCATAAAATAGTTGAATGAAGAATGACAATCTGAAAAACCAGTATCGTGTAAATGAACAGATACGTGTGCGTGAAGTCCGCATCGTAAGCGATGGTGGCTCGACCGTTGTGCCCACACGCCAAGCTATGGACATGGCTCGTGAACAGGGAGTTGATCTTGTTGAGATTTCTCCCAATGCCAATCCGCCGGTTTGTCGTCTCATCGACTATTCCAAATTCATCTATCAGCAGAAGAAGAGGGCAAAGGAGTTGAAGGCCAAGCAAGCCAAAGTGGAGGTGAAGGAAATACGTTTTGGCCCACAGACCGATGAACACGACTACTTATTCAAGCTGAAGCACGCTAAGGAATTTCTTGAAGACGGAAATAAAGTGCGCGCTTATGTGTTCTTTAGGGGACGCTCCATCCTGTTTAAGGAGCAGGGGGAAGTGTTGCTGTTGCGCTTTGCCAATGACTTGGAAGAATGCGGAAAAGTGGAACACATGCCATCACTTGAAGGCAAGAAGATGTTCATTTACATCGCACCGAAGAAGTCGGGGACGGGCAAGAAGAGCCAGCAGGCCATGGATAAGGAGAAAAAGGAAATGGCCGCAAAGTCTGTGACATCCAATGAAACCGTTGAAACGGCGACACCATCGAATGGTGGTCTGTTTGCCAACGCGAAGATAAGTGCCGATGCGTTGAAACGACTGAGGGGCGGAGAGTGACAGCAAAGAAATTTGGGATTACTGAAATGTGCGTAACGCCCGGTATATGCGTTGCCACAGTATAATAAATAACAAACAACAAAATCAACAAAAAATGCCAAAATTAAAGACAAATTCCGGTGCGAAGAAGAGATTCCGTCTCACCGGTACAGGTAAGATTAAGAGACATCACGCTTACCACAATCACATCTTGACTAAAAAGTCTAAGAAGCAAAAGCGTAACCTTGTTCACCAAACTATTGTTTCAGAGGACAACGTGAAGCAAGTGCGTGACTTACTGCGTCTCCGTTAAGCCCTAATTGTCGAACGTTAAAAGTAAAAAATTATGCCAAGATCAGTTAATCATGTTGCTTCGAAAGCAAGGAGAAAAAGAATTCTGAAGCTAACGCGCGGTTATTTCGGAGCACGTAAAAACGTTTGGACCGTTGCCAAGAACACGTGGGAGAAAGGTCTCACTTATGCATATCGCGATCGTCGCACAAAGAAGCGCAATTTCCGTTCGCTGTGGATTCAGCGTATCAATGCTGCCGCCCGGTTGGAAGGAATGAGCTATTCTGTGCTCATGGGTGCACTCAACAAGGCAGGGATAGAAATCAACCGTAAGGTGCTTGCCGACCTTGCAGTGAACAATCCAGAGGCGTTCAAGGCCATAGTTGCCAAGGTGAAATAAACACTTGATGTCGTATCTGATGTAATACAAAATAAGAGAGCCGCAAGGAACATTCATTTTCCTTGCGGCTTGTTTTTGCTTTGAATCTGTGGCCTTCTTACTGCCATGTCGTCTTGTGATTGATGGCGTGTATGATAGGAGTCAGTGGTTCTTCCCTATGAGGCTGCGGATGGTGAAATAAACCCATTCTTGCAATCTGAACAGCGTCCATGTGGGCATTGGTCTGTAACCGAACTTGGAAGCCAATGTGGGCTTCAATACTTTTTTGTCGATGGTGTACCATGCCCTCTTTATTTCTTTGTTGCCGTAAGAGCGTTCTTCTTGGGTCAACTTGTGCCCGTGGCAGTGGTAAAACATGTATGTGTCCACCATGTTTAGCCATCGGCTGTTTTCATACAAGTCCATTAACTCACGGCATACCCCCAACTGTTCCATTTGTCTGCGCATGCTTTCGTTGGCGCGTATGCATTCAAATCGCCGGGAACTTACTTTGTGAGTGGACGACATGGAATGCTGCCTGTAATGATATTGGCCAAGACATCGTCTGACTTCGTGTGCCGCCATATAGTGCAAACGGGTGGTATTGTCATCGCTATATAGTTTGCATGTCTCGTCGTAGGGTATTTTTTTGTGGATTTCAGCTCTCACCATGTATAGTCCATGTATGCTCCATGTGAGACTCAGTTTGAATGCCTCTTCGCCGCTTATGGCCTCGAATGTGGGCATTTCGTAGCGTTCCGAGTGCCCCTCGTATTCCATTATGACATCGAAAAGCACTGCATCGGTGCGTTCATGATTCCGGAATGTCTCCACAGCACGCTCCAATGCATCTGGTGAGAACCAGTCATCGGCATCAAGCATACAAACGAATTCGCCATCGGCAATGGCAAGGCCGACATTGCGGGCGTGAGCTTGACCGTGGTTTTCGTTGAGCCTTATTGTCCTTATCCTGTCGTCTTGTTTGGCATACATGTCCATTATGTGTGGTGAGCCATCGGTGGAGCCATCGTCAATGCATATTATTTGTATGTCACCAAGTGTCTGTTTTGTCAACGAATCCAGACATTTGGCGAGGTATGGCTCGGCGTTGTATATTGCTATGAGCACGGAAACCTTACTCATGGTGGAGATATTTCTGTTTCAGCTTGTTCCAAAGGGATGTTTTCTTGTGCAGTATAACTATCGACACAGCGGAACTTATGGCCACGATGGCGGTTCCTACGGATATGTACAGCCACTTACTGGCTACGAATGTCGTTGCGTAGGCGGCTACGGCAAGCGGCAGTTGGCAGAATGCGTAGCGGTAGACCTGTGATGAAATGCTGTATTTGTAGCGCAGGTGGGCATAGGTGACAATCATTAGCATGTCAAGGATGTAAGCCACAGTGAGGGCTATGCCCGTGCCGAGCAGTCCCAAGTGATTGTAACCGAAAATTATCAGTGCCACCATCATGACATCAAAGATGCTCTCAATGACGAAGTATGCAAGCGAGTCGCCTCGCGCCAGTGTGATGTAGGCCACGGGCAATGATATGGCTTTGAAAAACATGGATATGGTCGCCACTTGAGCCATGCCAACAACAGGGGCGAAACTGTTGCTGTAGAGTAGGGGGAGCAGCAGAGGCAAAGCTAATATTAGCAGTGCGAGCATGGGGGATATGATTAGCAGTGACACCTCTATTTGCCGGTTTACCATGAGATTGGTGGCCAGTGTGTCACCGTTCACTGCCGACAAGCGTGGAAAATAATCAGTTTCCATGGCGGAGAATACCATCCCTGCGTATGTTATCGTGAGCATGTAGCCGGCGTTGTAAAACCCCACAGTGTCAAGTCCGCCATTAACGTTCAAGAATGAGCGTATTGCTATTTCGGCTCCGCTGCCCATTATTCCCGTGAGTACGAACGCCACGCCTAACCTTACCATCGGTTTTCCTTCGCCAATTATTGAAGCCATTCCTTTCAGGTCAATAGGGAAATACTTGCATGATTCCCTCACCGTTAGTACCGTGCAGGACAGGGTGACGAGCAATATCACCGGTACGATGCCACTTTGCCCGAAAAAATAGTATATTGGCACAGATATTATTAAGGCGGCAAATACTGAATAAATCTGTATGGTGGCCAGCTTTTTCAGTTTGCGCGCCCCTTTCAGTATGGCTGTTTCGCCGCCAGTTATTGCCAATAGTGCCACTACGGGCGATAGCAATACGAAGTGCAGCGTGTGGTCTCCCCACGAAAATGTCACGCTGTTGAGCACGGGGCTTAGTATGGCGCATAGGGCCATGCCCAACATTGCGGTGATGATTGTCCATATCCTTACCACCTTTACGAAGTGTCGTATGCGCTCCTCATTGCCACAGTCGAATATTTCGGAGATATGCTTTACTGCACTGAACGACAGTCCGAGATTAGTGACTTGCGACATGAAAGTGATGGCGGCGTTGAACAGTGACACCAACCCCATACCCTCAGGACCGAGCAACAGTGCTGTCAGCTTGTTGCGCACAAGCCCTATTAGGATATTGAGGCTCTGCACGCCTCCAAAAATCCCTGTGTATTTCAGCACATGGCCATAACTGTTCCTCGACTCTTTTTCGCCCATTAGGATTATAACGAATATTTATTATATTTATTATTATTTGCTCCGCGCTTTTTCTTGCGAACTTTTACCGTTTTTAACGGGCGACAAATTAAGAAACTGTTTTGTATTTTTTATTCAATAATTTGAGATGTACTTTCGAGGCATTTTAGATTATTATTTGAGTAAGTTTAGTGGTCTAAACTTCGAAAATAATAATTAGAAATGGCCGAAAAGACGCTCAAAGCATGAACAAAGAGCCGGGAAGCTCCATTGTAATACAATTCCTGTAAAAAATCAAAACAGTTTCTAAATAAATGCCACCTCTCGCGATGTGACCTTGCGGAGCATATTGGCGATTATTTGTTGTGCTCTCTGTACAGTTTTGGCGACATGCTCGTCTGTCTCCTGAAGTAAGAACCGAAAGCCGATGTGTTGGGAAAGTGGAGTTCGTGGCAAATTTCCTTTATGCTTTTGCTGTGATCCTTGAGCAGCAGAATAATGTCTTTGGTCATGTATCGTTCTATCAGTTTGGACGCAGATACACCGCACACGTTTTTACAAACGGAAGAAAGGTATTTTGGGGTGATGCACAACTTGTCGGCATAATGCTTTACGCTGCGTGCCTTGGGGTATTCGTTGTTGAGTATGTTCAGGAAGTTGCCGAACACCTTGTCGGATGCGGTGTACTTGTTGTTGTTCGTGGCCTGATAGAAGCGTTCCAATATGTTATAGATGTTGTAGGTAAACGATTCTATTAATCCGTCAATAATCCTCTTGTGGTAATTTCGTGGCTTTTCTTGTAGTTTCCTTTTTATCAGGTCACAGTACAGGCAGAAATCGCGCACCTCATGAGGCTCAAGCGTGATTATGGGTGAGCGTTCGAGAAGCTGTATGGCGTTCCATGTGTCTTCGCTGTTGGGCAACCATAGCTTTTGCAAGTAGTCTACAGAGATGCATATGCAACGCGCTTCAACATCGCTGGAAGCCGTGCTGTTTTCTATTGATATGTGAGGATGGCATATCAGTGCGTCGTTGGCGTTTATATTGAATGTCCTACCGTCTATCTTGAGTGAGCCTTTGCCTTTGAGGCACACGGCTATGAGACATGTGTCAACATTCGTTGTCGTGTCGGGATTATAATTTTCTCGTGTAACGTCAATTATTGCTATCCTGTTGTCGCAGTATGCATGGCTCTGCAATTTTATCTTGTCGAATATCTCGGAATGTATTTCTGTGTCCATCATTCGTGAATTTTTAGATGGCAAATTTAAACAAAAAGATTTGAAGCAAAGCATTTGAAATGCCCTGATTTGTGTTCTTTATTTCTTGTTTTTCTTCGCATTAATGCCTTTGGCATGAAATAAATAGATGTTTCAAACGTTATTCATTACTATATGTCTGTATTTTTGCGTATGGTTTTCATTCGTAGTTTGTTTTTATGAGAGTAAATGGGATGGTCGGTCTTTGGAATGTTGTCTTTTGCAGTGGTCATGACTGAGTGCAATGCCTTGAGGCAGAAAGTATTCTCAGGAGCGGGCTGCCAAATTTCTGATGCGTAAGCAGTCGGCCATTATGTGGTTTCTCGCAAGAAATTGAGAGAAAGACATTCTCCATTAGTTGTCGCGGCATTGTGTGTGCAATCCGCGATTTGTTGTCTATGGCCTGTCCGCCCGATGTTTGCTCCCGTAAATATCCATGAATGCGGCTTGTTGCAGGTCAAAGTTACTTATGCTAAACTATATCTGTGGTGCGGCGGGCTTCTGCATTGCTTGCCTTTCTGTGCGTTGGCACATGGATGATGCGCCATTTGAAGCTACGGCATTGACTTAGAAACTGTTTTGAATTTTACAGGAACTGTATTACAATGGAGTTAATGGCTCTTTGTTCATGCTTTGAGCGTCTTTTCGGCTATCTTTAATTATTATTATCGACGTTAGTCCACTAAACTTACTCAAATAACAATCTAAAATGCCTCGAAAGTACATCTC
>CAZKMT010000006.1:0-14313 GCA_964554115.1 uncultured Prevotella sp. | reverse complement strand
TTAGTCCACTAAACTTACTCAAATAACAATCTAAAATGCCTCGAAAGTACATCTCAAATCATGAACAAAAAATTCAAAAACAGTTTCTAAGCTTCGATTATCTCGGCTTGCAGCCATTGTTGTGCGATGTCGTTTGCATCGTTCATGGCCGTTGTTTCATCAATGTCATATTCTGCTTTAAGTATGGTCGCAAGGTCGTTTATGGTGAATTCCATGTCGCCTACGGCTTTCCATAGAAATGCCGCAGATTCGTTCATGTGTATTATCATGCTGAAGTCGATATTCTCTTGTCCCTCAGCTAAGATAATGTTTTCTCCGCACACTTTGCGCAGGTTGAAGCCGGATTTTATTTTCATGAATGTTGGTGTTTGAAAAGGTGTCGGTATAAGAATAACAAATACTTGCGGATAGGGTATAGACGCATCCACAGCCAAGAATAAGTGCGCCATTTCCACCCCGTTGTGGAGTCAAAGACCTGTTTCCTTTTACGGTAGAAGCCTATGGCTACGGCCTTGATGTCTGCCAATCTGCATGTTTCGGCGGTTATGTTGCCATCGCCGCGCAGTGTGGCTGCATCGCCATCGATGCGTATTATGCGGTGGAGCACGTAGTGGCCTGGGGTAGTTTCGGCAAGCACGGCATCACCAACCTTGACGTTGGTGGCCGATTTCATTACAGCCTTGTCGCGTCTGTCTTCGAGGAATGGGCGCATGCTGAATCCCCGCAAGGGCAGCGTTACGGTGTGTCCTTCGTCAATCAGACGTGTCACTTCGAGCATGAAGTCTGTATTTTGCACCTGCATTATGTTTTTCCTGTTATCGTGTCGTGGCATATCAAGGCGGCTTCTTTGTCTGGACGGCATCGCAATGTGAATATTGGCGTGGTTTCAATTATGCCCGTTATTGTGTCACATATATTGCCATATATCATGTTGTCCCATTTCATTGATGAACAGGCAGGGAGCAATGCGGCAAAGGCTGCGGCCGGAGTGAGCCTTTCGATGGAATTTTGCGATGCCCGTTCTATGCGCGTTATGGCTCCTATCGGTGCATTGATGTTGCGGTAGCATGGTGTCTTTCCGCTCCATGGAGACCCGAAAACTTTCGGTTTCCCATTGATGATGCGTATTATCGGGTTGTCGTCATTCATTAAGTCGGTATCCGGAACATGGCATATCCACAGGTTGGAGTGTGTGCTTTTGCCTATGCCGCTTTTGGCGATGAATGGGAACGCCCTTCCTCCATGACGCACACACGACGCATGGACAAGCACAGCACTCTTGCGACTGCCTGCAAAGGCAAACGCGAGCATGGCGGCATTGTCCAATCCAAAGGCACGCATTGCCAATGTACCGTGGAGAGCGCAACGGCACTCGGAGAAATCTGCGTTTGCCTGTAGAATGCAACACTCACGTGCAAGCATGTCGCAGATTACGAATTGATAGCCACTGTTTGGCAGTCTGTAAACAGTGGTATGTCCGTTGCCGGTGTCGAACGGCCTTATCAATGATGCGTCATCGGCGCGTGTCACACTCCCATCAATGGTAAGTGTAAAAAGAGGTTCGTCCGAAAGAACGGCCTTGCGGAACGGCTTAAACGATGGCAAGAGCGTCTCAACTGCATCCGTGGCGTCAGAGTCGCTTTCTGCCATTATTGTAAACCCCAAATCGGCGATGGCATAACAGCCTCCGCCATCGTTACGGGCGCATGTGCGGCGGCTGTCCTTCATTGCCGGGAGGTGGTTCGTTGCCGGGAGGTGGAGCCATTTCCTGTTTCATTTGTTCCATGGTCTCTTCTGTTACCTCTTTCTCCGACAGTTCATAGCTCATGTCGATAGGCAAGAACTTGAATTCGTCTTCGGTTATGAACCTCACGTCATATCTGCCTTTGTTGTTTTCGGCATACATCCGCTTCATCTTCAGGTACTTCTTCTCGGCCTTTTTCTTTGTGACGTCAAAAACTATCAGGCAAGTCCGATCAGACAGTCCCCTCTTGTCAGTGAGAAAGTTTTTCAGCTGATATGAATAGTTGTCGCGTCCGAGCAAGGCCTTGGATTTCTGGTCTATCCATGCACTGTCCACTTCCTGTATGTTCGTGAAATATACCACAGAGTCTTTGAACGAAGCAGAGAATCCAAACATGTATATGTTCGGAACGACTTTGCCCTTGGCTGCCACATGGCTCGTGGAGCATGTAAACATCAAGAGCAATACCATAAAAGGGCGTTTGGCCAAATTCAAATGTTGAATCATTATTGTCCTAAGTATGCTTTTAGTATTTTGTTTTTCGTGCAGTTGCGCAGTCGTCTCAGAGCCTTTTCCTTTATTTGGCGCACCCTTTCGCGTGTCAGTCCGTATTTTGAGCCGATTTCTTCGAGTGTCATTTCCTGTTGGTTGATGCCGAAGAATGCTTCAATTATGTTGCGCTCGCGATCTGTTAGGGCTTGCAGGGCTGTGTTGATTTCCGCGCGCAGCGATTCATCCACAAGCGGTTTGTCGGCCATGGGCGAGTCGTTGTTCACCAGTATATCGAGCAAACTGTTGTCTTCGCCGTCAGCGAAAGGGGCGTCTACCGACACGTGGCGACTGTTTATCTTGAGGGCATCGTCAATCTTGTCCTCGGGGAGAGCCACTCTCTCCGATATTTCTTCTATCGAGGGGCGGCGCTCGTTTTCCTGCTCAAACTTGTTGAGCATTTTGTTTATCTTGTTTACCGAACCAACCTGATTGAGCGGCAGCCTTACTATGCGGCTTTGCTCGGCTATGGCTTGTAGTATGCTCTGCCTAATCCACCATACTGCATAGGATATGAACTTGAATCCTCGCGTCTCATCGAACTTCTCGGCGGCTTTTATGAGTCCCAAGTTGCCTTCATTGATGAGGTCTGGCAGACTCAAACCTTGGTTTTGGTATTGTTTTGCCACTGACACCACAAAGCGCAAGTTGGCTTTGGTGAGCTTCTCCAACGCTTTCCTGTCTCCTTTCTTTATCCGTTGGGCAAGCTCCACTTCCTCTTCGATGGACACAAGCTCCTCACGCCCTATCTCTTGAAGATATTTGTCAAGAGACGCGCTCTCGCGGTTAGTGATGGATTTGTTGATTTTTAATTGCCTCATCGAAAGATAGAGTTATAGTGTTGCGCAAAGATAGTTTTTTTTTACGAAATGACAAAATTTTTTCTTATAAAAAAGAGAAAAAGAACATTGCGTTGTCTGCTGTGGATTCCGCAGTCAATTGCTGTAAAGTTGGCGTGGTTTAATAGACGGAACAGCTTCCGGAACACTTCCCAACCTGCGCTTGTATTGGCCGGCTTTTCTCCATATTCTGATTGAGAGGCCTTTGAGGGCCGGCTTTGTCGGTGTGAGGCTCTGGTTCTATGTGCCGTAAATCTGCATACGTTGTCCGCGATTATGCTCCATGTCGGGCAATGATTGGTGAACACACACAAAATCTTCCTTCAAACTTGGACAGTAAAATTCAAGTCTGAAGGAAGATTTTTTGATACGTATGCCTGTTATTTATTTTAGCACTACATCGTTTTCACCATCCATTTTCTCTATCCTTACGGTTTGTCCATAGTCCAGTTCACCGTTTATAATCTTCTCACACAGTTTGTCTTCTATGTAGTTTTGGATGGCTCGCTTCAGCGGACGGGCACCAAACTGCACGTCATACCCCCTCGTGGCAATGAACTCTTTCGCCTCGTCAGACACTTCCAGTTTGTAGCCAATAGCTTCGACCCTTGTGAACAGTGCGCCCAACTCGATGTCGATGATTCGCTTGATGGCCTCGAGATCCAATTGGTCGAATGTTATGATTTCATCGAGACGGTTAAGGAACTCCGGTGAGAACTGTTTGCTCAGCGATTTCTGGATTATGCCGCGTGCATATTCCTTGTCTTTCTCGTTGAGTGCTATGCCGGCTCCCGCCGCGTTGAATCCCACGCCGTGCGCGAATTCTTTCAGTTGTCTTGTGCCGGCATTGCTGGTCATTATTATTACGGTGTTCCTAAAGTCCACAAAGCGTCCGTTGCCATCTGTAAGGCGTCCCTCGTCAAGCACCTGCAGCAACAGGTTGAACACATTGCCGTGAGCTTTCTCAATCTCATCGAGGAGCACTATTGAGTACGGGTGACGTCGCACCTTTTCTGTCAGTTGCCCTCCTTCCTCGTATCCCACGTAGCCCGGAGGGGCGCCTATGAGCCTCGACACGTTGAAACTCTCCGTATATTCGCTCATGTCGATGCGTATCAAGGCATCGGCAGAGCCAAACATAAACTCGGCGAGCTTCTTTGCCAAATACGTCTTGCCCACACCGGTGGGGCCGAGAAACATGAACGCTCCTATGGGGTGGTTGGGGCTTTTAAGTCCTACGCGGTTGCGCTGTATGGCCTTTACCATTTTGTCGATGGCCGCATCCTGCGCTATCACGCAGCCTTTCAGTTCGTCGGCCATGCCTTTCAGGCGCATTCCCTCAGCCTCGGCTATGCGCTGCACGGGCACGCCCGTCATCATCGATACCACGTCGGCCACATCTTTCTCCGTCACCACATGGCGTTCTTCGCTCTCTCCCCTCGACCAGCGGTCGTTCATCTCGGCCAGCTCGCGTTCCAGTTCCGTCTGCCTGTCGCGGAAGCCCGCTGCCAGCTCGAAGTTTTGGTTGCGCACGGCAGTCTGCTTTTTGGCTTTCACCAACTCAATCTCTTTCTCCTTGTCTGTTATTTCCTTGGGTATCTGCACATGCCCCATATGCACGCGCGAACCTGTTTCGTCGAGCGCGTCGATGGCTTTGTCGGGGAAATATCGGTCGGTGACATAGCGTTCTGTCAGTTTGACACACGCAGACAGTGCCTCGTCAGTATACGTTACGTGGTGGTGGCTTTCGTAGCGATCCTTTATGTTATGGAGTATTGACAGCGTTTCTTCGTTGGTCGTCGGTTCCACCATAACCTTTTGGAATCTTCTCTCCAGTGCCCCGTCTTTTTCTATGCTGTTGCGATACTCATCGAGTGTGGTCGCTCCTATGCATTGTATGACGCCTCTGGCCAATGCCGGTTTCAGTATGTTTGCGGCATCCATGCTCCCCGGCGCAGACCCGGCTCCCACCAAGGTATGTATTTCGTCGATGAATATTATCACGTCCGGGGTCTGTTCGATTTCCTTTATCAGTGCCCGGACGCGCTCCTCAAACTGGCCGCGATATTTCGTCCCTGCCACTATGCCGGTCATGTCGAGGCTTACTACCCGTTTGCCGAAGAGCACAGGCGACGTGTGACGCTTGGCTATGAGCTGCGCCAATCCTTCCACGATTGCACTCTTCCCGACTCCCGGTTCGCCGATGAGTATGGGGTTGTTCTTCTTGCGGCGGCCGATTATTTCCACCACTCTGGCTATCTCGCGCTCCCTGCCCACCACGGGGTCAAGCTTGCCCTCGAGCGCGGCCTGCGTCAGGTCTGTGCCGAAGTTGTCGAGCACGGGCGTCTTGCCCGCCGGCCTGCGCGTTTGGGTGGACGTCGGTTTTCCGTGGCCTGCGTTTCCGCCAAATTTGTCTTTCCCTTGCTGCTCCATGTCATCATCATCGTCTTCCGGCAGTCCTATGTCGTTGTTTACGCGGCTTCCCTGTTGCAGCAGGGCGTACACATCGTCGTATATCATATTGTTTGATTCGAGAATTTCTTTTGCTCCGTTGTTCACGTTGTCGTGCAGTATGGCCAGCAATATGTGTTGCTCGTCAACTTTCTGCAAGTGTTGTATCCGTGCCTCGAGCACGGCAAGTTTGAGTATGTTGCTCGCCTTTTCGTTTAGCACCAGCTCCGAAGTGTGGATGGGTTGCCCCAGCTCTTCCATCCTCACCCTGTCCTCGAGTTCCGCTTTTATCTGCGGGAGACTGATGGCCATTCGCTTGAACACATCTATAACGGGACCATCTTTCATCCTGAGAAGCCCCAGCAGCAGATGCTCCGGTGCGACGGAACGGCTCGCCAGTCTCGCGGCCTCTTCGCGACTGTAAGCCAAAACTTCTGACACCTTGGGCGAAAATTGGCTTGTCATAACGTTTCCTTCCTTTCTTTATCTTTATCTTGTATCGTTTGCATATGCCATTACGTTACTTATCTTACGGCAAAAGTCATGCCAATGTGCCTGTGCGACCTGCCTATTATTAAATAAAACGTTGTTATTTTTTGTCCGTGTGCTTGTTTTGTGCCATTTTTGTCATTTGTCCTGCCACTTGTTTGTAATGTGCACGGTCCAGCGGTTGCGGATTCCTGCTGTGGACACGTCGCCCGACGATTAACCGGGCGGGAATGGCCTGATTATGGCGTACGGTAAGCCATGTCGGACTGTCACATGGAAATGTCCGTCTTGTTGCGGAAACCTTATTTTGTAAATATATTTCGCAATGCGCGTCGCTTTGTCGCCGTATTTTGATGAACGTTGTAAACATTTGACTGACAGGTAGTTGTGAGACGTGCCGTTTTGAGTTGTGAAACGGCCCGTATTGGACTGCGAAACAGGCCGTATCGCACCCCGATACGGCCTGTTTCGTAAGGCTAATCGGCAGCCGCTGTCTTGCCTGCGTATTGTTTGTAAACATTCTTTACTGTCCAGTGTCTTGTCCGGCAGCTAATCCGGGCAAAATAAAAAAGATAAAAATGTTTTGCCATATAAAGAAAATGTAGTAATTTTGAATGCTAAAAAAGTGTCATGGCATCTCCGTCGGCTTGAATGTTCTCCGGAAAGTGTTTCGGCTTGCGGGAAGATGGGGTGTGCAGGCATGGCGAAGTGCGTATATAAATTATATGTGTAAAAAAGGCAAAACAAGATAATCATCCAATGGATCAAACATTAGATCAAGACAGAATCATTAAAATTAATATTGAGGAGGAGATGAAATCCTCCTACATAGACTATTCGATGTCAGTCATTGTGGCTCGTGCGCTGCCTGATGTGCGCGACGGTTTCAAGCCCGTACACCGACGCATATTGTACGGAATGCTCGGAATCGGCAACACGAGCGACAAGCCTTACAAGAAATGCGCGCGCGTAGTGGGCGAGGTGCTGGGCAAGTACCATCCTCATGGCGACAGTTCCGTGTATGGGGCGTTGGCGAGGATGGCGCAGGACTGGAACATGCGGTACACGCTGGTTGACGGCCAGGGCAACTTTGGCTCGGTTGACGGCGACTCTCCCGCAGCCATGCGATACACGGAATGCCGGTTGTCGAAGATGGGCGAACACGTGATGGACGACCTCGACAAGGAAACTGTGGACATGACGAACAACTTCGACGACTCGCTCACAGAGCCTGTTGTAATGCCGACAAAGATACCCAACCTGCTGGTGAACGGAGGCAACGGCATCGCCGTGGGCATGGCCACCAACATACCGACACACAATCTTGGCGAGGTGATAGACGGATGCTGCGCATACATTGACAATCCAGATATTGACACCGACGGCCTAATGCAATACATAAAGGCTCCCGACTTCCCCACCGGCGCTTACATCTTCGGAATCAAGGGCGTAAGGGATGCCTACGAGACCGGGCGCGGCCGCATAATAATGCGCGCCAAGGCCGAGATAGAGAGCGGCGATGCGCACGACAAGATTGTGGTCACGGAGATTCCTTACGGAGTTAACAAGGCCGACCTCGTGAAATACATCGCTGACCTTGCCACCGAGAAGAAAATCGAGGGCATAACCAACGTGAACGACGAATCGGGACGTCAGGGCATGAGGATAGTGGTTGATGTGCGGCGCGATGCCAATGCCAATGTCATACTTAACAAGCTGTTCAAGATGACGGCGTTGCAAAGCTCGTTCTCTGTAAACTGCATAGCCCTTGTAAAGGGTCGCCCGCGCCTGCTGTCACTCAAGGACTGCGTGCGCTTGTTCGTGGAGCACAGACACGACGTAACCATCCGCCGCACCCGGTTTGACCTCAAAAAGGCAAAGGACCGCGCCCACATACTCGAGGCTCTTATCGTGGCTTGCGACAACATAGACGAAGTGGTGCATATCATCCGTGCCTCCAAGACACCGCAAGCGGCCGTTGACGGGTTGAAGCAACGCTTCGACTTCGACGACGCCCAGGCTCGCGCCATCGTCGACATGAGGTTGCGCCAACTTACAGGACTGCAAATGGAGCAGCTGCACAAGGAGTACGAAGACATAGAAAAACTGATAGCTCACCTGCAGGCCATACTCGATGATCCGGAGCTTTGCAAGAAAGTGATGAAAGACGAGTTGCTGGAGGTCAAAGAGAAATATGGCGATGAGCGGCGCACAGAGATAAAGTATTCGGGCGAGGAGTTCAACGCCGAGGACTTCTACCCCGATGACTCCGTGGTGATAACCATCAGCCATCTAGGATATATCAAACGCACTGCGCTTTCGGAGTTCAAGGAGCAAAGCCGGGGAGGCGTTGGCAGCAAGGGCGCAAACACGCGCGACCAAGACTTCACCGAGTATATCTACCCGGCCACCATGCACAACACATTGCTCTTTTTCACCCAAAAGGGACGCTGCTATTGGCTCAAGTGCTATGAGATTCCGGAGGGTGCCAAGAACGCCAAGGGGCGTGCCATACAGAACCTGCTCAATATAGAGGCCGATGACGCAGTGAACGCCGTGCTGAGGATAAAGAAGTTCGACGATGAGAAGTTCCTGAACAGCCACTACGTGGTCTTTGCCACTAAAAACGGCATAATAAAGAAGACTTGCCTTGAGGCATACAGCCGCCCGAGAGCCAATGGCGTGATAGCCATAAACATACTTGACGATGACAGGGTGGTGGGCGTAAGGCTTACCAATGGCGACAATGAAATAGTGATGGCAAACCGCAACGGCCGTGCCATACGCTTCAACGAAAAGGAAGTGCGGGCGATGGGGCGCGTCTCCACGGGTGTGCATGGCATGAAGCTCGATGGTGGCGACGACGAGGTGGTTGGCATGGTGTGCGTTAACGACCCCACGAAAGAGACCATAATGGTGGTCAGTGAGAAAGGATATGGCAAGCGCAGCGATGTGGAAGACTACCGCGTGACGGCACGGGGAGCCAAGGGAGTGAAGACGCTTAGCGTGACCGAAAAGACCGGACGCCTCGTGGCCATAAAGGTCGTGACCGATGAAAACGACTTGATGATAATTAACAAGAGTGGCATACTGATACGCCTCAAGGTAGCTGACGTGCGTGTGATGGGACGAGCCACGCAAGGCGTGCGCTTGATTAACCTCACGAAGAAGAACGATACCATCGCCAGCGTGTGCAAGGTCATGAGTGCCAGCGATGAAGAGGTGGTCGAAAAGGAAACCATCGGCGATGGTGACTCTGTCCACGGTGACATCACTGATGCCTATGACGGCCTAGATGCCACGAATGGCGGCGAAAGTGGTGGTGGCGAAGCATTGCCGGAAAACAGCCGAGACGAATAATCAAATGTCAAACTAAATTAATATTGAAATGAAAAAAGTGATGATGATGGCAACCATGGCAGTCATGACTGCCGCTGCCTTCGCACAAGATGACTTGGTGAAAAACGCCAAGAAGCTATTCAACAAGGGAGAGGTGACGGAAGCACTGAATACCTTGACGCCGGCCTTGACATCAGACCAGACATCAGACAAGGCCTCGGCGTGGGACTTGATGAGCAAAATCCAATATGAGATTTTCATGGATGGACAAAAGGCTGACGAGACCAACAAAATCAACAACACTTCCGTGCCTTATGACACAGCCGGTATGCACGATGCCATCGTGGCCGCCATTGCGGCCGCTTTGGAGTGCGACAAGTATGACTGCCAGCCCAATGAAAAAGGCAAGATAAAGATTCGTTTCCGCGAGGAGAACGGAAATAAGTTCTATTTTTCGCGCCCTTACTTGATTAGTGCCGGTCTTTACAAGTACAACCACCAAGACCTCGTTGGAGCAATAAAGGCATGGAAGCTCTACGTTGACTGTGCCAATGACTCGCTCTTCTCCAAAGTGAACAAGACAGACGACATGTACTATTCTGAGGTGTGCTATTACGTAGGCTTGTCTTCGTATAATCAGAAAGACTATGCCACTGCGTTGGAGTACGCGACCAAAGCCGCCCAAGACACAGCTAAGGCAAAGGAGGCCAATGAGATAATACTCTTTTCAATGAGAGACGGCGCAAAGACCAAGGAAGACACACTTGCATACTTGGCTGTAGTCAAGGACTTGCACACTCAATATCCTGCTGAGCAGCGTTATTTCAACATGCTAATGGCGTACTATGCGAGTCCGGGCAAGCAGCAAGAGATGAAGCAATGGACTGAGGAGGAGATAGCCAAGGACCCCACCAACAAGATGGCTTGGGCACTGAAAGGCGAAGTGGAGATGAACAACAGTCTGTGGGACGATGCGGTGGCTTCGTATAAGAAAGCCGCCGAGATAGACCCTGAATTCGTACAGGTGGTGTTCAATGCCGGCGTTTGCCTCAACTCAAAGGCCATCGCGCTTAAAGACAGCTTGGCCGACAAGAATACAGGCAACCTGACCACAGAGAATGCCAACAAAGTGAAAGCCATTCTCGCCGAGGCCAAAGTGTTCCTTGAGAGGTCGCGCGAAATAGACCCCGAGCGCAAGACGGTGAACTGGGCATACCCGTTGTACCAGATATATTATCAGTTGGGAGAAAACGAAAAGTCTGATGAGATGGAGAAACTCCTGGAAAACTAAGAAAATGTTTTGATTTTTTGTTCAATGATTTGAGATTGTATTTTCGAGGCATTTTGGATTATTATTTGAGTAAGTTTAGTTGACTAAACGTCGAAAATATAATTAGAAATGCCTCGAAAATACGCTTAAAGCATGAACAAAGAGTCATGAAGCTCCATTGTAATACAATACCTGTAAAAATTCAAAACAGTTTCTAAGTAATCAAAAGCAACGATGAGGAAGCTTGCACTGATAGCGCTTCTCTTGCTGACAATTACGCCGTGCTTGAGGGGTCAACGAAAGGAGATGTCTCAAGCACGGTCTTATATAAAAAGTGGCACCGACCTTGACAAGGCGGAGAAGCTCATGGAAGACTTGCTGGCCAAGGATTCGCTTAACAGGGCGAATCCCAAGATATACTTGTTGCTATATGAGGCCGTAATGAAACAATATGAGGAGGGGAACGAGAAGCTGTATTTGAAAGAGACGTATGACACGGCATCGCTGTTCAACCTCACTAAGCGCATGTTTTCCATACTTGAAGCGTTGGATTCCTTGGATGCCATGCCCGATGACAAGGGTCGCGCACGCCTGAATTATCGTGACAGGCACGCCGCCGAATTACACCTTTACCGCCCAAATCTCTACAATGGTGGCACTTACAATATACACAAGGGCGACTACAAGACTGCCGTATCGTTTTTCGAGACATACATAGACTGCGCTTCGCGACCGATGTTCTCCAAATATCATTATTGGGCAACTGACAAACAGATGGTTGAAGCGGCCTTTTGGGTTACATATTGCGGCTTCAAGCTGAAAGACCCCTCAATAACCTTGAAGTATGCCGACGCGGCGCAACGTGACACGGCAAACCTGCGCATGACCTTAATCTATATGGCTGAGGCATACAAACTAAAAGGCGATGAAGAAAATTATCTTTCGGTCTTGCAGCGTGGAATCACGGAATACCCGGAGTCTCCCTACTTCTTTTCGCACTTCATCGACTATTACACGTCTGAAAATATGCTTGACAGCGCGCTCGCACTGGTCGACAGCGCGCTCACGCTCGATGGCGACAGTCCTCTGTACCTCTTCGCCAAGTCGTCTGTCCTGCTCAACCTGAAACGCTATGATGAGTGCATCGTGGTAAGTGATACGCTGATAGGCATAAATGATTCGCTTCCCGAACCATACTACAACGCCGGAACGGCTTACCTCAACAAG
Source organism: uncultured Prevotella sp. (assembly GCA_964554115.1). GTDB lineage: Bacteria > Bacteroidota > Bacteroidia > Bacteroidales > Bacteroidaceae > Prevotella. The sequence continues at coordinate 2,405 of CAZKMT010000006.1, read as the reverse complement.
GCACTCGAACTTGACAAGATGAACCAGCCGCGCGTTTACCGCGAACAGATATGCGACCTGTGCCGCAAGGCTCTCCCTTACATGGAGAAGTACAGACAGCTTGCTCCGGAAGAGAAGAAGAAGTGGGGGCCGGCTCTTTACAGGATATACCTTAGCTTAAATCAAGGAGACTTGTTTGAGGAAGTGGACTCCATACTTAGTGATGATTGAGGCCGTTGGCGGAAAGCGTCGCGCCACGTCAGTGAACCGGCAGTCCGGGAGCGTGGCATTCCTACCGCGGCCGCACGACAATCGTTTACTAAAAAATATTAATGGGGAGGCATCCGCCATCATTTCGCTTTTTTTTCCCTATCTTTGTATGATGAAAAGACACAAATTAAAATCATAAATTATGGAAAATAACGAACAGCTCATCGCCCAATGTGAGGCCAAGGCACAGCAGTGGCTTACTCCGTCATTTGACGAAGAGACGCGCAACGCCGTAGAGGCGATGTTGGAAGGCAACGACAAGTCGGAGCTTGTGGAGAGTTTCTACAAAGATTTGGAGTTTGGCACCGGCGGGCTTCGAGGCATCATGGGAGTTGGAAGCAACCGAATGAATGTCTATACAGTTGGCTTGGCCACCCAAGGATTCGCCAACTATCTCAGGAAAAACTTCGCAGGGCTCGACAGCATATCAGTGGTAGTGTGCCATGACTGCCGCAACAACAGCCGCCTGTTTGCCGAAACAGTGGCCAACGTGTTCTCTGCCAACGGCATAAAGGTGTTCCTTTTCGATGACATGCGCCCAACGCCGGAGTGCTCGTTTGCCATCCGCTACCTCAAGTGTCAGGCCGGCGTCAATATTACCGCCAGCCATAATCCCCGCGAATACAATGGCTACAAGGCTTATTGGGAAGATGGGGCGCAGGTGCTTTCGCCGCACGACACCGGTATCATTGACGAAGTTAACAAAGTGCATATTGCCGATGTCAAGTTTGATGGCAACGATGACCTCATAACCATCATTGGCGAAGAGATAGACAAGGTATATCTGGAGCGCATAAAGGAGATTTGCATCGACCCCGAAGTGATAAGGCGGCAGAAAGATTTGAAGATAGTTTACACGCCGCTGCACGGTACCGGGATGACGTTGATACCGAGATCGCTTGCCTTGTGGGGGTTCGAGAATGTGCATTGCGTCAAGGAGCAGATGGTGAAGAGCGGCGATTTCCCAACCGTCGTGTCGCCAAACCCCGAAAACGGCGAGACTCTTACACTGGCACTGCGTGACGCTAAGGAGATGGATGCCGACATAGTCATGGCCAGCGACCCCGATGCTGACCGTGTGGGCATGGCCTGTAAAAACGACAAGGGGGAGTGGGTTCTCATCAATGGCAACCAGACCTGCCTGTTGTTCCTTTATTACATTATTACCAACCGCAAGGCGAAGGGATTGCTGAAACAAGGCGATTTTATCGTGAAGACCATCGTGACGACGGAAGTAATCAAGAAGATAGCAGACAAGCAGGGCATAGAGATGCGCGACTGCTATACCGGATTCAAGTGGATTGCACGGGAGATAGCGAATTCGGAGGGCAAGCAACAATACATAGGAGGGGGCGAGGAGAGCTATGGCTTCCTTGCCGAAGATTTCGTCCGTGACAAGGATGCCGTTTCGGCCTGCTCCCTGCTGGCGGAGATTTGTGCCTACGCCAAGGACAATGGCAAGACGCTCTACGACATCTTGATGGATATATATATTGAATATGGATTCTCAAAAGAGTTCACCGTAAACGTAGTGAAACCCGGAAAGACAGGGGCAGACGAAATAAAGCGGATGATGGCAGACTTCCGCGGCAATCCGCCTACGGAACTGGGAGGCAGCAACATTGCGGTATGGAAAGACTACCAGACCCTCGAACAGGCCAATGCCGACGGCACAACCGTAAGGCTCGACATGCCGACAACGAGCGATGTGCTTCAGTGGTTCTGCGAAGACGGCACCAAGATTAGCGTGCGCCCATCCGGCACGGAACCCAAGATAAAGTTCTACATAGAAGTGAAAGACAACTCCATGAAGTGTCCCGGCTGCTATGAACGATGTGAGAAAGACGCAAAAGAGAAGATAGAGGCCATAAAGAAGTCTCTGAATCTTTGATTCAAACAGTCCATAAGGACAAGAATGAGCCTCGGCAGATGTTAAAACCATCAGCCGAGGCTCATTCGGAACCTCTGCAACACTTTTGGAAATATCGCCGCCAAAGGATGTTGTTGAACATGATATCGTTAATAGTAACAGCAATGTGTATGAGATAAAACCTGTCATTTTTATCACTATTTTACTGAATTATTTGCACTTCATTTCCTTTTTATAGCATACTGAGTGGTGGAAAGTATCAAATAAGTTAGAGGTTAGTCGGGAT
>CAZKMT010000005.1:0-67638 GCA_964554115.1 uncultured Prevotella sp. | reverse complement strand
GCAGAGTTGGTGGCTCACGGCCACGAAGTGAGTGTGCAGCATTTGGCGGGCGAAAACAGCGGCTTTGGCGATGAGGCCTATGTCAAGGCGGGCGCAAGCATAGTGCCGACGATAGAGGACACGTATGCCTGTGCCGACATGATTGTCAAGGTAAAGGAACCCATCGAGCCTGAGTATTCGCTGATAAGGAGCGGACAACTGTTGTTCACATATTTCCATTTTGCCAGTGACCGCAGGCTCACCGAGGCCATGGTGGCGAGCGGCAGTGTGTGTGTGGCTTACGAGACGGTGCAACCGGCTGACGGTTCGCTGCCCTTGCTCGTGCCCATGAGCGAGGTGGCGGGTCGCCTTGGCATGATAAACGGCGCATATTACCTGCAAAAGACCAAAGGCGGGATTGGCAAGCTGGTATGCGGTGTGCCGGGGGTTAAGCCTGCCCGTGTGCTGGTGCTCGGCGGTGGCATAGTGGGACAGGCTGCCGCCCGCGTGGCTGCCGGCCTTGGGGCAGACGTGGTCGTTGCCGACATATCGTTGCCAAAGTTGCGCGAGCTCTCCTTGTCCATGCCTGCCAACGTCTCTACGCTCTACTCTTCGCGCCACAACATAGAGGCAGAGTTGCCATCGGCAGACATCGTGATAGGCTCGGTGCTCGTGCCGGGCGACAAGGCTCCGCATCTCGTCACGCGCGACATGCTGCGGCTGATGGAGCCGGGAACGGTGCTCGTCGATGTGGCGATAGACCAGGGCGGGTGCTTCGAGACGTCACGCCCCACCACGCACAGCGACCCTGTTTACACGCTTGACGGCATCGTTCACTACGCCGTGGCCAACATACCGGGTGCCGTGCCTAACACATCGACGCTGGCTCTGACCAATGCCACGCTCAAGTATGCCGTGGCCTTGGCCGATAAAGGATGGCGAAAGGCGTGCGCGGATGACCCTGCCTTGGCTCGCGGACTGAACATTGTGGAAGGAACGGTGGTCTATAAGGCCGTGGCCGATGTGTTCTCCATGCCGTGGAAACCCGTTGCGCTGTGATTGCCGGTCGGCGGCAAGCGCTCATAGGCAAACGCGCAACGCGGGTGCCGCATGGCGATGACAGTGGAAATGCCAGCGGTTAGCGCGCGTCGCGAAATGTGTTTGCAGGAAAAAAGGCATCCGCAACAGTCCCTTTGCGCACCTTGAAGCGGCGCATTTGGCTTGTTGCGGATGCCTGCATTCGTTCATTGTCGGTGCCGCGAGCGGGACTCGAACCCGCACGGCCATTGCTGGCCAAGGGATTTTAAGTCCCTCGTGTCTACCAATTCCACCATTGCGGCGTTGTCTTTGTTTCCGGCATTGTGCCCATGAGTGCCTCCATTGAGGCCTCATGCTGCGGGAAACGTGCATGTGGCCGTGCCGAAAAGTCATGCAAAGGTATTATTAATTCTTGTAACCGCAAAGTGTTTCACACATTTTAAGAGCATCTCGCGCCATTCGGCACATCGTCTCATCCGGGTCGAGTGTGTCGCGTGGCCGGCCTTTAGGCAGTGGCATCGTCCGAAAAAACAGTCTTATTTGTTTTGCCCGTCGGCACTCTTTTTGTATCTTTGCAGAAAGCGGCCATGCCCGGTCGCCGCGGTTGTGCGGTGGGGCGGGGCGCGTGTTGCATACAGAATGTCATGAAACATCCGGCAAAGATAGACATAGCGGTGCTGATACTCTTCTTCAACCGACCTGAATCACTGGGGAAAGTGTTCGACGAGGTGCGTAAGGCGCGCCCATCAAGGCTGTTCCTTTACCAGGACGGGCCTCGTGGCGAGCGCGACATGGAGGGCATCCTAAAGTGCCGCGAGGTGGTGGATGCCATCGACTGGGAGTGCGATGTGCGGCGGTTGTACCAAGAGCGCAACTATGGTTGCGACCCGTCGGAGTACATATCGCAGAAGTGGGCGTTTTCGATGGCCGACAAGTGCATAGTGCTTGAGGACGACGACGTGCCATCGCAGTCGTTCTTCCCTTTCTGCAAGGAGATGCTCGACCGCTATGAGCACGATGAGCGCGTGGCCATGGTGTCGGGATTCAACAGCGAGGAGCGGATAGACGACTGCCCCTACGACTACATCTTTACCTCCTACATGTCGATATGGGGATGGGCATCGTGGCGCAGGGTGATTGACCGTTGGGATGGCAAGTACTCTTTTCTTGACGACAAGTACGACATGCGGCAACTGTGCGCACTCATGCGGCAGCGCAAGATGAACTTTGACATGGTGCGCGCCTGTTATGACCACCGCGACACCGGGCGTGAATATTATGAGACGATACACTGGGCGGCCATGATGTTCGGCTCGGGGCTGGCCATAGTGCCCACCAAAAACCTAATCAACAACCTTGGTGCGGCGGAGGGTTCCACCCATTATTCCAACAGCCTGGCCACGATGCCGCGCCGTCTGAGGCGCATGTTCACGATGCCGCGCTATGAGCTTGAATGGCCGTTGCGCCACCCGCGCCACGTGATAGAGAACGTGGAATACAAGGAAATGGTTTATCGCACGCTCGCATACGGCCATCCGTGGATAAAGATAGGCCGCTCCATGGAGGAGCTTGCGCTGAACCTGCGACGTGGAAACTTTGGAATCATCGCCGATGCCGTGCGCAACCGCATCAACAAGCTGTTGGGTCGCGCGAAGCATTATTAGCCCGCTACGTGGCCGGAGCGAGCAGGAAGTTTCCCAACAGCCATCCGTTGTGACACCAGAGCCATGCCGCGAGGCAGGCCACTGTGGCTCGCAGGGCCACTTTCTTCCAGCCGGTGGCGCGCAAGAATATGAAAGATATGGCCACGGGGAATACGAACAGCCAGTGGGGCGACATGATGTAAATCTCGTTGATGCCGAAGCCGATGCCCATGTGGAGCACCATGTCGAAGCCAAACCATGAGAGCGCGAGCCACAGGAAGCGGCTTTTGATGCCGCAGGCTATCCCCGCGAGAAACAGTATCACGGCCAAGGCCTCCGCAATGTAGTTGGCGGCCATGTCGTAAGCCACAAACACGGGGCGCGAGCGGAGCACGTCGCCGAGCATGTGTTGGCTGTGGAACTGCAGCGGTTCGCCAAAGAGATTCTCCACGGTTGTCTGCCGGCGCGGCGTGGTTATGTCGCTCCAGCGCATCATCCCGTCGTTGCTTATTGGCGTTCCTTGTTTTCTCACCACTTTCTTTTTCTTCATTTTCGGAGCCATCTCCGCTCTCGTGGCCGAGTCGGCCTGCGCGTAGAGAGCTTTCATCTTCTCTTCTTCGGCTTTTTGTGCGGCCTGTTTCTTTAGGCGGGCTTCGTGCCGCTCCTTGTCTATCGGGGCCACGAACACGTCGTATTCGAACTTGCAGAACATCCACAACAGCACCGACGGCAGGGCAATGCCTAACAGAATGTTGCGCGGTGAGAAGAACTTGCGCCCGTTGACAAACAGCTGCATGAGCACGGCCTTGACGCTGTTGGTGGTCGTGACGCCGGTGGCGAAGGTGAATAGCACGGCCATCTGCCACGTTGGCACCACTTTGTTTTTCTTCATTCTCATGCCGGCCACGTAGAGCACTATCAGGAGCATGCACATAGAAAAGCCGAAGTGGTCGGGTGCGAAACTTATCACCATGACGTAAGCGAATGAGGAGAAAAGAGCCGTGAGCAGGTTGGCGTCGGCCGCGTCCAGCCCCAATACGTCGCAGAGCGTGCGGCGGAGGAACACAAACGAGTAGAAAGAGCACACGGTCATGAGGGCCGCCGTGATGAATAGGGCGCAGTTGATGCCCGTGATGTCAGCCAAAAAGCCGTTCAATGCGCTGAGCGGGGCGATGAGAAACGCCAACAGCGGATGACGCTGCACGTTGTAAATGTCTATCCATGAGGATATTGTGATGAGTGTCAGCGGGTCGTAGCCCGATACGTTGAAGTGGGCGAGCATCAGGCGTTGCGTAGCCTTGGGGTCGTGGAGAGGCGTGAACAGGTGGTACATCTTGGCCACGAAGAGGGCGTTGAGCGTGGCTGTCACCACGGCGGCAACAGCTGCCGGCAGTGCCTCGTCGCGCCTTATCTTGAATATGGCGAATGGTCTTTTCATGTTCTGAAAGGTTTGTAGTGAGCTTCATCGGCCATGGCCAGCATCTCCCTGTCGCCGCGACTGTCGCCAAAGGCCGTTAGGCGGTATGCCGTCCTGTCGGGAAACAGTTCGGTGATGCGCCTCACTTTTTCCGCGCCGCGGCAGTTGCGTCCGGCGAAACGTCCCGTAAGCAGCCCTCCGTTCGTTTCTGCGCGCGTTCCGATTACTGTCACCTTGCCATTGAAGCGGCTGAAAAACGGTGCCACCCAGCTGTCGATGCTCGCGCTGACCACGAGCACCCGTGCGCCTGACTTCACGGCTGCGGCCACCGCATCGATGCCCGCCGGGCGCAGCAAACGGCTGTGGTCTGCGGCAAAGCGGCGGCACTTGGCGTTGAAGTCGGCTTCGGCCATGCCTGTGAAGAAGTGGGCGAAGAGCCGCTCCTTGGCCTTGTGGCGGGGGTAGAGGCGCAGTGCCGTGAGCGCAAGCAGCGGCGCGTGGAACGCCATCCATGCCATCAGCTGGCGGCGTCCGCAGGCAAAGCTGACGAATGCGAAGAGCGTGTCGCGTGTCGTCAGCGTTCCGTCGAAGTCAAAGGCGTACACGTTCATGCGTCTGTCCATGTGTCAAAGCAAATAGATGATGACGAAAAACGACAGTCCCCAGCACGCCACCACCGCTTGGGTGAAACGGTCGTGCATGGCCACGGCGGTGGGGTCGCCGCTCCTTTCGTCCACCACGGTTATCTGTATGTAGCGGAGCAGCCCCATCATCACGAACACGCTCGTGAGGTAAAGGTGGTTCGTGTTCATGTTTACTGCGACTTCCGGTGACACAGTATATATAATGTAGCACACCAAGGTTACTGATGCCGTTATGGTGATGGCCTGGTCCATGAACACGAGGTTGTAGCGGGCGATGGTCTTGCGGTGCGCCTGACCCGTCTTCTTCATGCGCAGCACATCGTCGCGCCGCTTCGCCAATGCGAGAAACAGTGCCAGCAGGAATGTCATCAGCACTATCCATTTGCTCAGCGTCACGCCCGTGGCCGCACCGCCGGCCATAAGGCGCAGCACGAATCCGAATGAGATGAGGCACACATCTACTATGGAGTGGTGCTTGAGCCACAGGCAATAGGCCACGTTGAGCGCATAGTAGCCAAGCACCACGATGGCCACGCGCAGCCCGTTGGAGGGTAGGATGGCCATGACGGCCATCGATAGCAGCAGGGTGACGGCCATGATGGTGTAAGCTCGGCGTTTGGTCACTGTCCCGGCCGCCACCGGCCGCAGGCATTTCCGGGGATGGCGGCGGTCGTCTTCGGCGTCGGTTATGTCGTTGAGGCAATACACCGATGAGGCTACGAGGCTGAATGCCACGAACGTTGCCATAGACAGCAGCAGCATCTGTCCGTCGGCAATCTTTCCCCCGAAGAACATGGGAACGAACACGAATATGTTCTTCACCCACTGTTCAGGCCTCATTATCTTTAGAACTTCCATTGTCTCATGGTTTGTTTCGCGCCGTCTCCGCGTTGGTGCGGATAAGGTCTTTGGGTGGTTTTGCGCAGTGCCCGTGCCTCTCTTTGCCGCGTTGTCATGGCCTTGGCTTCGGAATCTTGCTTATGAAGACCGTGAATGCCCACGATATGGCCACTGTGGCCACCACGTAGAGCAGCAGTCCCTCGTAGACATCGCCTCGCCGCGATATGGGGATAAACACTTTGCGAAGCATGGGGTGTACGACGAACATTGCAGCCGATACGCCGCCGAGCCATGTCAGCGGGCGCAGCACGGCGTCGGGCAGTATTTTTATCGCGGCCACCGTTGCTACGGCCACCGCAATCGGAGTGGCCATCCACACAGGATATAGGAGACAACCGATTGTGAGCAGCACCGCGCACGCCATGGCAATGCCTGCCCACTTCCGCTTGTCTATGGCGTTTATGCCGGTAGGCGACCCGTGGCGTGCGGCCAGGATTCCCGCGGCGAACACGGGTATCGCTCCCACGCAGTTGTAGCGCAGGTAGTTCAGGATGTTGCCGTCGGGCTGGCAGAAGAGCTGCGCTATCCAACATGCCGCCCCTACGGTGATTGCCTGCTTCCATGTACAGCGTGACAGCCAGAGGCGGTAGAGCACGTAAAGCTGCATCATGAGGCCGAAAAACCAGTACGGTCCCGGCCATATCGTCTTCTCAGGCTCGGGCAGCAGGTTGATGGCCATGAGCAGCTCTGCGATGATGTCTATCGTCCGGTAGTGGAATGTGCCCGGTGTTATGGCGTCTACTACTGTGAAAGCCACGAAGCCCGGCATCATGATGCGCAACAGCTTCAGGTAATGATAGCGGACGAAGCGGCGTGCCGGTGGCATGGCCGTTCCGTTCTCATACTTCATTACAAGTCCGAAGCCGCTCAGGAAAAGGAACACCGGCACCCCGTAATGGCCGAAATACGACAGCAGGTGTACGGGCAGCAGGGCATCGGGCGAAGCGATGGCCTGCCATAGAGCGTCTGTCTTCTCACTGCTGAACGTGAACTCGTTTTCCTTTACGGCAAAGCCGAGCCAGTGGCAATAGTTGTGAAGCACGATGCCCATGATGGCGAGGCCGCGCATGGCGGCGCACTCACTGTTCGACAGCCATGTCGTCGTGCTTGTGGTTTTCTTCATAATCGCGCTTCAGTTGGTTGTAGTCTGTGTCGTTTTTCAGCAACCTCGGCCTGTCGGCGTCGTAGTTTGGCGACAGCGGGTTGCAGTCGTCGCGGTATTCGGGGCACGATATGCCGCCCAGATACAGCAACAGGTGTGCCAGGCGGTCGGTCATGAATGGCTGTCTGCACGCCGCCTTTATGGCTTCCGTCACATGCGGGCGAGCCTTGGCATAGCTCTCCGACCACCATATCCAGAACGGTATTTCAAACTCTTCGTGGGCCAGGCGGTAGTCTGTCGTTGGCGTGTGCAGCCGTCCGTACACGCGCAGACCGTCGCCGAAACACTCCTCGCCGTGGTCTGCCATGTAGATTACTATTGCGTCGCTGTCCTCAAATCGCTTTATGATTTCGTCCACGATGGAGTCGTTGTATAGTGTGGCGTTGTCGTAGTGTGCCATAATCTCCTTGTCGCGTTGTAGCAGGGTGGGCGTGTCGTAGTCGGAGGCGGCGAAATGCCTGCGACCGCGCGGGTAGCGTTGCGCGTAGTTCACGTGCTGCCCCTTTAGGTGCAGTATTACGAGGTTGCGGTCGTCGCTGCCGCCCACGGCCACGTGGCCGTGGCTCACTATGCTGTCGTAGTCGGCCAGCACGCCGTCGTCGAGCGCGTGCAGGGTAGTGTTGCGCACGTCGAATTGCTCTTTGCTGAGGGTGGGGTTGTTGAGGAAGAAGCCTCCGCTGAAGTCGTACACGGCCTCTCGCGCTTGTGGCAGGAATTGATTGGTGACGAATGTCACGCGGTATCCGGCGCGGCGGAACACTTCCGGAAAGAGCGGATAGTCGCTCCAATCGCCGCTGTCGCCCACGGTGTACAGCGAGAACACATGTTTGAATACGAAGCTCGTGAGGTTCCACGAGGCCACCACGTCGCTGAACACCGCCATCTGCCCGCCACGTGCGCGTTCCGCCTGCCGCGGTGTCGTGGGCTTGTCGTAGCTGTAGAGTTGGGAGTGGTGGCGGTTGTAGCTCTCGCCGATGATGAGCACAATGTTCGGACTTAGATACGAGCAGCTGTCTACGCTCACTCTCTTTGCGCCGTCGATGAGCGTGGCCGTCTGTCGCGCGGCCAGACTGTTGGCGTAGAAGCTGAACGCCACGCGGTAGACGGGCAGGTAAAGCTCGGCTCTGTCCTTGCGCGTGAGCTCACGCTCTACATCGCCAATGTTTTCGTAGGCCATCAGTCTTGCGAACGCTTTCTTGTTGTCGGCACGCTTGGCTATGCCTTGTTCGAGCATGTATATGCACACCAAGCCCAGCAGTGGCAGCACGGCAGCCGACAGTAGGCGCACGGCGGCCATGTCTGTGTTGAGGTGTATTCTCTTGCGCCTTGCCACGGTCATGAACACATTATATAATATGTGGCAGGCCATGATGAGCGCCACCCATCCCAGATCGGTGCGCAGAAGGTCTATGTTTACGTATGTTTTCATGAACTCCGACGCCTCGCGACCCGTGGTCTCGCTTATCAGCAGCAGCATTGTGGGGCTGAAGTTGGTGCCGAATTTCACCTTGCAGTACATGTCGACAATCGATGCGGAGTACATCACCACATATATGATGCCCTTTGCCAACAACCTCACCCGCCACGGCAGGAATGCCATCACGAGGCACAGGGCGTAGATGTCCACGAACAGCTCGAATATACCCAGCTCCGAGAAAGTGGGCGTGCCTATCCTGTTGCACACGTAGCCGAGCACAAACATGAAAACAAAAAACGCCGGGCTTTTCTGTATCGGGTAGAAAACGTACCCCGGCATCTTTCCTGCCAGACGGACAAATCTCATCAGTGCATGATTTTAGTTGCAAAATTACTGTTTTTAATTTGAAAACAACTGTTTTGCAACGGATAAATGATTGTCGTACCGATAGGTCGACGGGCATCCCAGTTTCCGCTTCCTCGTGCGACAAAAGGCTGTTTTGCGGCATCCGATAACTCTTTCGGGCAGAATTGCAGCCAATCGTTTGTTTTATAAGAGAAAGCATTGTTACGGGATAACATATCGAGACCGTAAAAAAAGAGCCACGTCTCCGTAACTCTCTGATTTTAAAAGTGATGCCACAAGGAAAAAGAAAACCCTGCCGCTTGCGCGAACAGGGCTAATGAAAGGAGGAGTGGTACCACCAGGAATCGAACCGGGGACACAAGGATTTTCAGTCCTTTGCTCTACCAACTGAGCTATGGCACCATCGTTGTTTGTTTGCGTGTGCAAAGGTAGGAACAATAATCAAGAATAAAGAATGAAAGGAAAATAATCTTTGCCGAGTTAACATATTTTATGGGTTGGGGCATCTTTTAGCGGCGTATTTGTCAGGCATTCGTGTGTTTTGGTCGTTTCCTACTTGCCGGATGGTGCAGGGCATTGGCCTTGCCGGGCTGTGCTTTTGCTTGTGCGGACAGAAAAAGCGGGAATCCGGAATTGCGCAAAGCATCCCGAGCACTCGTGGCGCAGCCGTCAGTGGGAAGGCGACAGGTGTGCATGTGGGCTTGCTGTTTGTCGCTTAGCCTTTATGCGACACCTCAACCATGCCTACGGTCTGCCTTTCGGAAGTCATTTTAGCGGATTCCAGCCCTGCGCTTTCAGGTCAAATTCATTGCCGTCGCGTGTCACGAGCACCCGTCCGAGTTCCTCTTTTGTTATGTGCCCTATGAGCCTCACGTCTTCCATCGTTGCCATTTTCTCGTGGTCGCCTATCGGAACGGTGAACAACAGTTCATAGTCTTCGCCCCCATTGAGGGCGCATGTGGTGACGTTCATGTTCAGTTCCTCTGCCATCACCGCCGTTTGGTAGTCTATTGGCAGGTTTTTTTCGTATATGCGGCATCCCACGTGGCTCTGCGTGCAGATGTGAATCAGTTCGCTCGACAGGCCGTCGCTTATGTCAATCATGGCCGTGGGGCGCACTCCGGCCTTGCGCAGTCGCTCGATGATGTCGCCCCGCGCCATGCCTTCGAGCTGCCGTTGCAGCAGGTATTCTTTTCCCGCGAAGTCGGGTTGGAAGTGACTCAGCTGTTCCAAGGCGTGCTTGTCGCCGCGTTTCCTTGCCTCGTCCACCTGCTGGTAGTACACCGATTTTTCGCGTTCGAGCAGTTGCAGCCCCATGTAAGCAGCGCCGAGGTCGCCCGAAACGCATATTAGGTCGGTGTCGTGTGCGCCGTCACGATATACTATTTCATTTGCGGCGGCTTCTCCGATGCAAGTCACGCTGATGGCCATCCCCGTGTAAGACGACGTAGTGTCGCCCCCAATGATGTCAACTCCCCAGCGGTCGCAGGCAGCTTTGAGGCCTGCATAAAATTCCTCCATGTCTTCGATGGAGAACCTTTTGCCTATGGCCATGCTGATGGTGAGTTGGCGCGGGATTCCGTTCATGGCGAAAATGTCGCTTATGTTGACCTGTGCCGACTTGTAGCCTAAGTGGCGCAAGTCGGTGTATGTCAAGTCGAAATGCACGCCCTCCATGAGCATGTCGGTGGTGACGAGCACCTCTTTGTCGGGATAGCGAAGCACGGCACAGTCATCGCCTATGCCGCGCCGTGTCGCTTCATTTTTCGGTGTTATGCCTTCGGTGAGGTGCCTTATCAGTCCGAACTCACCTAATTTAGCTATGTCGGTCATTGTTTGCTGCCGTGGTTATGCCCTGTTTATCATTTCGCGCATTATTTCTGTCATCAGAGGCTGCGCTTTGTTGGCCGCTATCTGCACTTCCTCGTGGCTCACCTCCACCGGCATGTCTTCCAGTCCTAAGTCCGTTATGATGCTTATGCCGAATGTCTTGATGCCGCAGTGGTGTGCGACGATGACTTCGGGCACGGTGCTCATGCCCACGGCATCACCTCCCAGACGATGGTACATCTTGTATTCTGCCGGTGTCTCAAACGTCGGTCCCTGCACTCCCACATATACCCCATGCACCACGCGGATGCCCTTTTCGCGCGCGATGGCGTCGGCTTTGGCGATGAGCCCTTTGTCGTAGGTCTCGTGCATGTCGGGGAAGCGCGGCCCAGTCGGTATGTTCTTGCCCCTGAGCGGATGCTCCGGAAACAGGTTTATGTGGTCGGTGATAATCATCAGGTCGCCTATCTTGAACTCCGGGTTCATGCCTCCCGAAGCGTTGCTCACGAAGAGAGTCTCTATCCCGAGTTCGTACATCACACGTATGGGCAGAGTCACTTCCTTCATTGAGTAGCCCTCGTAGTAGTGGAAGCGGCCTTCCATGGCCATTATGTCTTTCTTTCCAAGCCGTCCGAAAATCAGTTTTCCCGCGTGTCCCTCTACTGTAGATACGGGGAAGTTGGGTATTTCCTTGTAATCGAACTCATAAGAGTCGGTTATTTCTGAAGCTAATTGTCCGAGTCCTGTTCCCAGTATTATTGCTGTCTTTGGGCTTGTCGTCATCCGTTGCTTTATCCAGGATGCCGTTTCTTGAATTTTTTCGTACATAGCTGATTATTTTCTCGTTGAATTTGTTCTTTTTGTCAAGCATGAACCGTATGCGCACAGGCAGCACGTAGAGGTTGCGCCGCACCTCGTCGCTGAGGTCTTTGAGCCCTTTCAGGCGCGCCGCGTCTTTCTCGGTGGTTATGATGAGCCTCGGTTGCGGCATGTCGGCAAACGACTTGTTGATGCGTTCCACGTCTGACGGGCTGAAAGCGTGATGGTCGCTGAACGTGAGTGGAGTGATGTTGGGGCAGAACGCGGTAACATCGAGAATCATTTGCATGGGTGAGGCTATGCCCGTGAGCAGCAGCACGTGGTCTGAGCTACCCAGGGTGTCGAGCTTTCTGCTGCCGTTGCGGAACAAGAGGCGCAGCGGGCGATAGTCGAGTCTGGTGAAGTATAGCTCCTGGTATGGGAACAGGTTCATGGCCTTGGTGATTACCCTGAACTCCATAGGCTTCAGGTCCGGTGGGCATTTTGTCACTATCACGATGTCGGCGCGGTGCTTGCATTTCTCGTGTTCGCGCAGTCTGCCGGCAGGCAGCAGCTTGTCGTAGACTATCAGTCGGTGGTAATCTACGAGCAGGATGTTGACACCCGGCTTCACGTGGCGGTGCTGGAATGCGTCATCGAGCAGCACCACATCGACGCCACTGTTGTCGGACTTCTCCATCAGGCGGCGTATGCCATTGCAACGGTCGCTGTCCACGGCCACGGTCACGTCGGGAAACTTTTGCTTCATCTGGTAAGGCTCGTCACCCACGGTGCGTGCCGTCGCCTTGTCGTCGGCGATGAGAAAACCACGGGTCTTGCGCTTGTAGCCCCGGCTGAGCACGGCCACGTGGCACTTGTCGCGCAGCAGGTCTATCAGGTACTCCACGTGTGGTGTCTTGCCCGTGCCGCCCACAGTAATGTTTCCCACCGCTATTACCGGCATTTCAAAGCTATGCGATTTCAGCAGGCCAACGTCAAAGAGGGCGTTCCTTGTCTTGACGGCCAGTCCGTAGAGCCAGCTCAGCGGCAACAGCCATTTGTTTATCCTGATGAGGTCGCCTTCCATTTACCTGACAGTTATGAAGTAAGGCATCCGAGCCTGTATGGCGTTGTGTCGGTTGATGTTCTTGATGTACATGAATGGAGCGTAACAGTCGCCGAGTGCGGCGCGCATCTGCTCGTCGAGGTAGTTCCCCTTTTGTGACGACACGGCCATCAGCTGTTCTATCCAGCTTGCCGCGGAGGGGTAGGCCGCAGTGTGGTATTCGTCGAGGTCGGCCAGCTCGGCGGCTTTCTTTAGCGCATCGTCCATGCCACCGAGGCTGTCTACCAGTTTTACCGCCAGCGCATCGTGGCCTGTCCATATTCGTCCTTGTGCTATACTGTCCACATCGGCCACAGTCATCTTGCGCCCGTCGGCCACGCGCTTTACAAAGAGCTTGTAGCCCCTGTCTATGTATGCGTCGAGGTAAGCCATCTCCTCTTTGTTGAATGGGCGCGCAATCGTGCCGAAGGAACTGAACTTGTTGGTGCTCACCTCATCGAACTTGACGCCCAGCTTGTCTGTCAGCAGGCCGCTGAAGTCAGGGAACATGCCGAAGATGCCTATCGAGCCTGTGAGCGTGGTAGGTTCGGCATAGATGTAGTCGGCGGCGCAGCTGAGGTAATATGCGCCCGAGGCGGCCATGCCGCCCATGGAGACGACCACAGGCTTTTGGGCTTTCAGCTTGGCCACGGCGTTCCATATCTGTTCGGCGGCATACGCGCTTCCGCCTCCGGAGTTGACGCGCAGCACCACTGCTTTCACGTGGTTGTCGTTGGCCAGCCGCTCCAAGTCCTTGCACACCTTGTCGGCGGCTATGCAGGCAGGCGAGAAGCTGCCCCCATTGCTGTCCACCACGTCGCCGTATGCGTAATATACGGCTATTTTCCCGCCCTTGCCGTTATCCTTGGTCGGCAGCGCTTTCATGTCGGCAAGCGTGAGCTGGCTTATGGCTTCGGTGCTGTCTATGCCCAGCATCCGCTTAATCTCGCCCTTCACCTCGTCTGTGTACATCAGTCCGTCCACCAGCCGCATCTTCACATAGTCTTCCGTGGGAGCCAGCGTGGCGCAGCTGTCGGCGTATTGGTTTAAGGCTTGTTTGCTTATGTCGCGGCTGTTCGACACATCGGTTAGGATGGTGTTCCATATTCCGTTCACGTATGCCTCCATCTGCTGACGGTTGGGCGCGCTCATCTTGTCGGCGGTGAACATCTCGGGCGCGCTCTTGTACTTGCCCACTTTCGACAGTTGCATCTTCACTCCGAACTTCTCGAGCATGTCTTTCAGGAATATCGGTTGTGCCGATATGCCGTGCCAGTCAAGGCGTCCTTGCGGGTTGAGGCATACCTTGTCGGCCACGGAGCATATATAGTAAGTGTACTGGGTGTACGTGTCGGCGTAGGCCACTATCCATTTTCCGCTCTCCTTGAAGTCTTGCAGCTGCTTGCGTATGGCTTGTGCCGATGCGGGCGAGGAGACCGACATCAGCCCCGCCTCTATGTAGATGCCCTTTATGTCGTCGTGGTGCTTGGCTTTGCTTATGGCATTCAGTATGTCGTCCAGCCCGATGTAGGGGGTGGTCTGGCCTGTTATCCGTCCGAACATGTTGTCGTCAGCCCTTTCGTCGAGGACACCGGACAGCGGCAACACGAACACTGAATTGCTCTTGACCGATGGCTTGGCCTGTTCCGATGCCACCATGCTTACTATCGCAATGACGCCAATTAGGGTCATTGCCGCCGTCATAAATGCAATGCCGGTGATGGTGGCAAGCGTGAATTTCAGAAAGTCTTTCATAAGCAATTCGTTTTATGGATTCGTATGTCGGTGCATGTAAGTTCGGTGTCGAATGGCTTCCGCCGTGCTTGGTGTCGCCATGAGTAAGATAACATTTGCAAAGATAGCGAATTTTCTGTCGATACGGACAGTAATTTGTGATAATGTTAATGTATTTGTTATGTTTTGTGCGTTTTTTCCATTTTTCCCCAATGTTTGGCCGCATTTTTGTTGTGGCGTGCGTCTTTTTCGCGGCAGCGTGTTTCCGTTTCCGTTCGTGTACAAGTTAGGGCGTATGCGGCCATGGTGCGGATGCCGTTCCGGGAGTAAACAATGTTTACAAAATCTGCCTCGTTGTGCAGCGAGCACTGTTTCTGCTTGCGGAACGCATCGTTTCAGACTATGAAATGGTGCGTTTTGGAACGCAAAACAGGCCGTTTTGCATGTCAAAATGGCACGTTTTGCAAACGTGCTGTGATTCAATGGATTACTGGATGGGCTGATGCCGCTGACAGACAGTGGCAATGATATGAAATATTTTTACAAAATTCTTGGTGACGGTGATGCTCCGCCGGCTGACTGGCACAGCCTCTCGGCAGACACTTGGCGGTCTGGCGTAAGCGCTCTCCGGCTGTCGCGAGAGCCGTGAAAGGTTTTGTTTTGTTTTGGTTGTTGGCGGGAAATGGTTAAATTTGCACAACCAATGCGTGCTGGTAGATGTGCGACATCGCAATCCTCCATGCTGAAAAGAAGAAACCGAGAAGCGAGATGATAAAGGAATGTACATTAAAGGTAATGCCACAGGTGGCGTCCGACGAGAGTCTGCTCATTGACTTCATAGCCCGTGAGGAGGGCATCGATTCGCGCACGATAACGGCGGTGAGGGTGACGAGGAAAAGCATTGATGCCAGGCATCGCAACGTTTGCGTGAACCTTGCGGTAAAGGTGTATGTGAACGAACGGCCTGCTGACGCGCCATACGGGCGGACGGAATATCCTGACGTGAGTGCGGCGCGGCGTGTGATAGTCGTTGGTGAGGGGCCGGGTGGACTGTTTGCCGCGCTGCGCCTCATAGAGTTGGGGCTGCGCCCGGTAGTGATAGAGCGTGGCAAGAATGTCAGGGAGCGCAAGAAAGACATTGCGGACATCTCGCGGCTCCACAAGGTGAATGCCGAGAGCAACTATTGCTTTGGCGAGGGTGGGGCGGGAGCCTTCTCCGATGGCAAGCTGTACACGCGCAGCAAGAAGCGCGGCAGCGTGTCAAGGATATTGGGCGTGTTCTGTCAGCATGGCGCGCCGGAGTCCATCTTGTATGAAGCCCACCCGCACATAGGCACCGACAAGTTGCCGGGAGTGATAGAGAACATGCGTTCCACGATAATAAAGGCAGGCGGTGAGGTGTTCCATCAAATGCGGATGGACAGCCTGTTGCTTGAAGGCGGGGGGGAAGTGGTTGGTGTCGAGGCCACCGACTTGGCAAGTGGGCAGGTTAAGACGTTCCGCGGCCCCGTGATTCTTGCCACGGGGCATTCCGCGCGTGACGTCTATCGGCATCTCCTTGGCGCGGGGCTGTCGTTGGAACCGAAGGGCATTGCCGTGGGCGTAAGGCTTGAGCACCCCGCCGGATTGATAGACAGAATACAATATCATAGTGCCGCCGGGCGCGGCAAGTACCTGCCCGCAGCCGAATATTCGTTTGTGACGCAAGTGGAGGGGCGCGGGGTATATACGTTCTGCATGTGTCCCGGAGGCTTTGTCATACCAGCCGCTACGGGCGCGGGACAGATAGTGGTGAACGGCATGAGTCCGAGCAATCGCGGCGGGCGATGGTCGAACAGCGGCGTCGTGACGGAAATTCGTCCGGACGACATTGACGGCGACGGCCCGCTGAAAATGATGCTGTGGCAAGAGCGGCTTGAGCACGACTGCTGGATGCAGGGCAACATGCGCCAGACGGCTCCGGCACAGCGCATGGCCGACTTCGTGGACGGTCGCCTGAGCTATGACCTGCCCCGCAGCTCGTATTCTCCGGGGCTTATTTCTTCGCCGTTGCACTTTTGGCTTCCGCGGCAGGTGGCGGACAGGCTGCGCCGGGGCATGGCGGAATTCGGGCGCAAGAGCCGGGGCTTCCTCACCAATGAGGCGGTGGCCATAGCGGTGGAGACGCGGACATCGGCTCCGGTGCGTATAGTGCGCGACCCGGCCACGCTGATGCACGTCGGTGTCGAGGGGCTTTTCCCGTGCGGTGAGGGCGCGGGATATGCCGGTGGAATAGTCTCGGCGGCCATTGACGGCGAACGTTGCGCGGAGATGTGCGCTGAGTATGTCGGTCGCATGTCTTGAATTGCCATTTGTGTCGAAGCCCGTTCACGGGGTTTCTGCCCGGTGCCGTTTGGCTCTTCCGCGGCGGCCTGTGCGTGGAGAGGGCTTGGCGATTGCGCCTTTGCGTTGGCAAATCGCAGGGTAGAAAGGCGGTGTGCGTCATGGTTTTGTTGCCGTGGCGCGCCTGATTGCGGGGGAGGGAGGCACCGTGAAATTGAAACAAGCTGGAAAATTTGCATGGATGGCGGAAAAGTAGTATTTTTGTGCCGACAAAACAAAAGGGCGAGCGAGGCGTATTGCCCCAATCGCGTATTGTGGCTTGTCGCAACGGCAGAGCTGATGTCTATTGGTGGCGGTCGCGTGGCTATGCGATGGCATCAATGTTTATGGAGGTTGGCATTTGCGGTGGGGCAGGCACATGGAGGAAAGAGATAAAAATTGGCGGGGATTCGGACACCATCTCCCCCATAAACAAAGATAGCAATAATGAATATTTCGTACAAGTGGCTGAAAGAGTACGTTGATTTCGTCCTCTCGCCGCAAGAGGTATGCGATGCGTTGACATCCACAGGACTGGAGGTTGACTCCCTTGAGGAAGTCCAAAGCATAAAGGGTGGTCTCAAGGGTCTGTTTGTAGGCAAGGTGCTTACGTGCGAACCGCATCCCAATTCCGACCATCTGCATGTCACGACAGTGGACCTGGGGCGCGAAAAACCGTCGCAGATAGTCTGTGGCGCGGCCAACGTGGTTGCCGGACAGAAAGTGATAGTGGCCGACGTAGGGTGCGTGCTGTATGATGGCGACAAGGAGTTTGTAATCAAGAAGTCGAAACTGCGCGGCATAGAGAGCGAGGGCATGATTTGCGCCGAAGACGAGATTGGCATCGGCACAAGCCACGATGGCATAATAGTGCTTCCGGATGACGCCGCAGTGGGGCAACCGGCAGCGGAATATTACCACCTTGAGAGCGACTGGCTGATAGAGATAGACATAACGGCAAACAGGGCTGACGCACTGTCGCACTGGGGAGTGGCGCGCGATTTGTACGCTTGGTTGAAACGCAACGGATACGAGACTGAGCTGCACCGTCCCGATTGCTCGAAATTCACGGTTGACAACCATGACCTCCCGATAGAAGTGGAGCTTGTGAACCGCGATGCCTGTAAGCGCTATGCTTGCGTGAGCATAACGGGTTGCGATGTGAAGCCAAGCCCCGAATGGCTCCAGACAAAGCTGCAGGTGATAGGCCTGAGGCCAATCAACAATGTCGTTGACATAACCAACTACATCATGATGGCCTACGGACAACCGCTGCACTGCTTCGACGCAGACATGGTGACGGGGCACAAGATAGTGGTGCGCACTCAGCCTGAGGGCACGAAATTCGTCACACTCGACGGCGAAGAGCATGTGCTCGGCACCCATGACCTCAGCATCTGCAACGCGGAAGAGCCGATGTGTATTGCCGGAGTGTTTGGAGGCAAGGGAAGCGGCACGTATGAGACGACCAAGAACGTGGTGCTGGAGAGTGCTTATTTCCATCCCACGTGGATAAGAAAGAGTGCCCGACGCCATGGCCTGAGCACGGATTCTTCGTTCCGTTTCGAGCGCGGGATAGACCCCGACGGCACAATCTATGCGCTCAAGCAGGCTGCCATATTGTGCAAGGAGCTGGCCGGTGGCAAGGTGTCAATGGAAATAAAGGATGTGTATCCGGAGCCTATACGCGGCGCGAAGGTGTCTCTCAAGTACGAATATGTGAAAAACCTTGTGGGGAAAGACATCCCCAATGAGACCATATCGGAAATATGCCGTAGCCTGGACATGAAAATCATGGATGAGACAGCCGACGGACTGGAGCTGGAGGTGCCGGCCTACAGGGTGGATGTGCAGCGTCCATGCGATGTCGTGGAAGACATACTTCGGATATATGGATATAATAATGTGGAAATACCGACGCAATTGAAAGGTTGCCTCGTTGTTAAGGGCGAAGAGGACAGGAAGCACAAACTGGCGAATGTCGTTGGTGAGCAGCTCGTGGGCTGCGGGTTCAATGAAATTCTCAACAATTCGCTCACAAAAGGAATCTACTACGAAATGCAGGAGACGTACAGGCCGGAGAACTGCGTTAGGATAATGAATCCGCTGAGCGCAGACTTGAATGTGATGCGCCAAACCCTGTTGTTCGGCGGCTTGGAAAGCATCGCGCACAACGTCAATCGCAAAAATCCGAACCTCTGCCTGTATGAGTTCGGCAATGTATATCGCTATTTCCCGGAAAAGAAGAACGCAGACAACCCGGTTGCGGCATACAGCGAAAGCAATCACCTCGGCCTGTGGGTAACGGGCAAGCGTGTGGAAGGCTGTTGGGCTCATCCTGACGAGGAAAGCACGTATTTTGAACTCGCGGCTTACGTCAGGAACATATTGTCGCGGATAGGCATAAGCGAGGGCATGATTGTGCGCAAGAAAAGCGATAGCGACATCTTCGATGGCGGAATGACACTGGAAAGCCGCGCGGGGAAGAAACTTGCCGAGATGGGAGTGGTGAGCGACAAACTGCTGAAAGCCGCTGACTTGTCACGACCTGTGTATTACGCGGAGCTTGATTGGACCGCCCTCACGAAAATGGTGGGCAAGCATCAGGTGCTTTATAAGGAAGTCAGCAAATATCCTGTGGTGAGCCGTGACCTTGCTCTGCTTGTCGATGACGCCGTGGAATTCGCAGCGATAGAGAGCGTGGCAAAGCAGACGGAGAAGAAACTGCTCAAGGGTGTAGAGCTGTTTGACGTGTATGAAGGCAAGAACCTGCCTGCGGGCAAAAAGAGCTATGCTGTCAACTTCAAGCTGCAAGATGAGACAAAGACCCTTACTGACAAACAGATAGAAGCCATAATGGCTAAGATGATAACCAACTTAAAAAACAAACTCGGAGCAGAACTCCGCTAATTTAAAACACATTCCAATGGGAAGAGCATTTGAATATCGTAAAGCGGCGAAGCTAAAGAGGTGGGGGCACATGGCTCGCACTTTCACAAAAATTGGGAAACAAATAGCCATTGCGGTAAAGGCAGGCGGTCCGGAACCCGAAAACAACCCGCACTTGCGCGCCATCATGCAGACGGCAAAGCGCGAGAACATGCCCAATGCGAACATAGAACGGGCCATAAAGAACGCACTGGGGAAAGACCAGAAAGACTTTAAGGAGGTCACTTACGAAGGTTACGGCCCGCATGGTATTGCCATTTTTGTGGATGCCGCCACAGACAACACGACTCGTACGGTGGCAAATGTGCGTGCGGTGTTCAACAAGTTCAGTGGCAACCTTGGCACGCAGGGCTCCCTGTCTTTCCTCTTTGACCATAAGTGCGTATTCACATTCAAGAAGAAAGAAGGCCTCGACATGGATGAGCTTATTCTCGACTTCATAGATTTCGGCGTGGATGACGAGTATGATGTGGACGAGGAGTCAGGCGAAATAACCATCTATGGTGAGCCGACGAGTTTCAGTGACATACAGAAACACCTTGAAAAATTGGGATTTGAAGTTACCGGCGCTGAGTTCACACGTATACCCAATGACTTGAAAGACGTCACAGCGGAACAACGTGAGACCATCAACAAGATGGTAGACTTGCTTGAAGACGATGATGACGTGCAGAATGTTTATACAAACATGAAGCCGGAAGAGTGATGACTCTTTTGCGGCCTGCAACAGGTTTCAGGCGAGACTTGTAATTAGCGGGGCGTGTTTGGAGTCTTATTCAATATGCCGAATGCCCGGAATGCCATGGTGTGAACTGCTATATATGCAGTTTGGCTTGCGCACGTAGGCTTTCCGGGCATTCATTTCGTGCTTTCGTCTTGCAACTTTTTGGATTGCGGAAATCTCCCTGTTTGGTTGTGTTGTAAAGGTGTCCGCGTTAGTGCGGAGTCGTTGGCGATTTGTGTCGCAGATGAAATCCGCGCGCTATTGCAGCGCAAGCAGACAACGGTGTATGGTGTAAGGCAATCACCGGTTATGTAAGGGTATCGTTTCCTTTCACTTCTTTCTTCATGTTGTTCGTATTTGATTGCGCAAGCCAATCACGCAATAGGCATACATGAAATAACGAGTACGACCGTTTTGTATTTTTATTTTATCCGGCAAAAAGGTCAGATTCCTGTTAATCAAAATCCGTATTAGATAAATATAGTTAAATATTAAGCTGTTTTTGGTTAAAATTAATGTATAGTTCTTGGTTTAAATAGATAATTACTACTTTTGAAGTATAATTTAATGTGCTTAATGCAGAACTTAAAAACGAGAATGAAATGATAGGGAAGAGATTGCTGCCTTTGGCTTTTGCCATTTTGTTTGTTTTTATGGCATCCCCCGTTTGTGGGCAGGATGTCTTGTATGCCACAGGCTTCGAATCCTCAGAGGGGTTCTCTATGGGCGATTATAACAATGAGGTATTGTCCGCATACGGTCCGGACGATGCCCGGTGGGGAACGATTTGTGGAACGCCGACAAGTACAAATTCTTATCTGATTTCGGGAAATCAAAGCATGGCCTTGCGGTATTACACTTCCAAGAAGCTCACCCCGTATTGCATGATGATGTTCTCCATTGACAATGTTAGTGGCATTTCATTTACCGCAAAAGGAAGCAGGACAGGCAGCTTTTCTGTCGAATATTCTGTAGATGGTGGCGAAAGTTGGCTCGGTCGCAAGGAATTTAGCAACAGGACTGTGGTGGAAACTTTCCAATACGATGTTCCCTCGGGTGTCGCGGACAATGTCAGGTTTAAGATTTCTTGGTTGACGACATCGAATAGTGGAACGCTTTCCATTGACGACTTGCAGATATTGGGAACGCCGGATTCCAGAACATTGACAGGCATGACGTTTGGGGCAGATGTAGACGGTCAGACTTTCACTGTCACAGAAGGTGAAGAGACCGGTTTCGCGGGCTATGTCGCATCGCTCACCCCTGCAAATGCCGGTGTTCCGGTATATGAGAGCAGTGATTGCAACGTGGTGTCGGTGGATGGCGAAACGGGTGCCGTCTCTTTCGGAAACGCCTTTGGCAAGGCAACCATTACGGCTCGCTTTGACGGTGACAGCCTTTACCGGCCATCATCAGCGTCATACACTGTCGTTTATCAAGCTAAGCCATCTGATGAGGCAGCCATTTTCTATGAGAGTTTCGACCAATGTGAAAGCGTGGGAGGTAACGATGGCGTTTGGGGCGGCAGCATGCCAGGCGGCAATGTTGTTTACGACAACGATGGTGATTGGAAAACAGCCAATGCACAATCGTATGCAGCCTGCCGTTGTGTGAGGTTTGGCACGGCGTCTGATGGCGGCTGGCTACAGACGCCTCCGCTGGAAGTGCTTTCCGGCGACGGCCTTTTGGAGTTCATGGCCGGTGCATGGGATGGTGACAGCGAGGTGCTTACGCTCGAGATTTCCGGCGGAGGCGAACTTCAGACAAATGAAATTAAGATGCCGAATGCTTCATGGGAACGTTTTTACGTCAAGATTATAGGTGGAGGGCCGAACACCCGCATCAAGTTCAAGGGTAAAGACAAGAAAGGACGGTTTTTCCTCGACGAGATAAAAGTCGTGCCGGCGGATGTCATTAGAGACCTTTCCATCGACGAAAGCGAAAAAAGCGAGATAGAAAAAGCGGTTTATGCCGATATCACGCTGACAAGAACCCTTAGCAGTGAGTATTGGAATACGTTCTGCGTCCCGTTCTCCGTTCCATCGGACATGATTGAGTCGATATTTGGGGTGGGCACTAAGATAACGGAATTCTCCGGTAACATGGAGGATATGTCGATGGTATTTGTTGATGCCGACATGATAGAGGCGGGCAAGCCTTACCTGATTAAACCCGGTGTGGATGTTGAAAATCCATTGTTCAGGGGCGTGTCGATAACGGCCATAGAGCCTCTTGGCGTAAAGACCGCTGACGGACAGTATGCTTTCACGGGCGTTTACGGCCCTACAGAGTTGGCCACAGACGGCACGAATCTGTTCATATCGACGACCGGCAAGCTCACGGTGCCGCTGCCGAGCGGCAATGTCATCAATGGTCTTCGTGCTTATATCACCATACCGTCGAGTTTGTCGCCGGAACATGCCACACTGAAATTTGAAAGCGAGACCACCGGTATAGACACGGTTAAAGTTATCGCCCCGCCCCGCAGAGGCTTCTATAGTCTTGATGGCCGTTATGTGGGTGATAGCGAAGAGGTGCTTTCGCGTGGCATATATATTAAGGAAGGCAAGAAAATAGTAATAAGATAACCATCAAAAAAAGAAGATTATGGAAAAGAAACGTTATGTCAAGCCGTGCATTAACATAATAGCCACGGAGCCGGAAGAATTGTTGGCCGCATCAGGGGCTGTCAGAAATGATGGCCATTCGATAGACTTGAATGGCGGTTTGCAGGAATATGGCGATGCCGGTACGGCAGCTTCCAAGGGGCATAGAAGCATTTGGGATTGACGACTGTCCGAATTCGCCGCCCCGCCGGATTGGTACGCAAGGCTTATAGTTGCCTTGCGCGCCGATTCGGCGGGGCGTTATTTATATGCCAAACCCTTGTATTGCAAGGCCTTCGGAACGGTTCAAGATGCGACGCCATCTCGTTGGCGGTTTGCAACGCCTCAAAACCGAACGAACCAATCGCAGCCGTCACCGCCTTCTTTCTTCTCTTTCTGTAAAGCCCCTTATGTTATGATGTTATGGTCTTGCAATAGGAGAATAGAATATTCGCATATTACTCATACATGCAAATGTGCAACTAATGTCAACCGGCCGCGACCCGATTTTCGCTTTGTGCCGTTTCGGGTTGTGAAATGCCCCGTTTCAGAGTGCGAAACAGGCCGTTTTGGCTCGTAAAACGAGCCGTTTTGCAAGCTGAAACGGCCTGTTTTATAAAACACTGGTTGTCAAATGGTTATGCAAGGGCGTGCTTGTGGCGGCCTTTAACCTAATAAAGGTTAATCGCAGCCTGCGGATGAGGCTTTGCCGGAAAAGCGGACTTACAGTCTTATCCATGTCATAGGCATCTGAAGCGGAAGCGTGAAATCCTCACGTCACGTTGACTCCACACCGTGGCATAGGCGGGAGCGAGAAAGTCAAAGGCCGGATAGGCCACATCATTGTCGGGGCATTTTCTTATGACGACCGTCAGTATGCTTCAAGAGCGGGAAAGCGCGGCCATACGTGAGCATACGCCAAAGCCATTCGAGCGGCCCGAAATTGCAGTGGCGCAGCCACCAACGGCTGAACACGGCTTCCACTGTCCATACGCCTACAGCTATCAGCACTACATAAACCAAGCCTACGGATGCTCCCAAGCCTAACCCTATGCCATAGAACAGTGCCATGCCCCACACCGATTGGCCTATATAGTTGGTGAGGGCCATGCGTCCCGGTGCGGCGCATAAGCCGAGCAGCCGCGAACGGGGATGGCTTCGGTGCAGCAGGCATATAAGAGCCACGTAGGCTCCGCCCATGGGGTAGACGCTCACGAAGTAAAGCAGGCTATGGGCGGCGTTGCCCCAAGGGTGTCCGTTCATGGCGCTCCACGCATAGACGAGCGACAATGGCATACCCACGATGAGCCCCCTGACTGCCACACTGCGCAGCCAGCGGCGTCTCAGGTATAGGTGGGCATACATGCGTTTGCGCCCTAAGCAAAAGCCTATCAGGAACAAGGCAAGCACCTTGAAGTAGCGGTTGCCGTCTATGAACTCCTGCATCCGCACCACCGCACCTTGGATTAAGAACTGGAACACGCCTGCGTAACTGTCGGCATCGCGCAACCAATAAGCGAAATTGCTGTCTGTGATGCCGTATTTTCCACAATAATATTGTTGCAAGCGCACCACGCCTGCCGACAGATAAATGCCGGCCTGCTCGCAAGCAAAGTCTACCAGCACCGGAACAAACAACAATACGCCCGCACAGACGAGCAATGCGCGGTTGGACAGTTTGCGGAACAGCGGCAGCAACATGCCCATGAGCGCATAAAGCATCAGTATGTCGCCGCTCCAAATGAACATGAGGTGGATTAAGCCAATGGCGACAAGGACGGCCATGCGGCGGTAAAAGACGCGGAAACCGTTGACGCCCTTGCGTTCAGCATTGGTTATGATGATGGAAAAGCCTATGCCGAAGAGCAACGAGAAGATGGTGTAGAACTTGCCGTCTACAAAGGTGTATTGCAAGAAATGCACCGCCTTGTCGATGCACGCCGTAGGCATTGCCTCCGCGGCAGAGGGCGAAAGGAATGAATAAAGAGCGAATTCGGGGAAGTTGGCCACCGCGATGCCTATGAGCGCGAAGCCGCGCAAGATGTCAAGAATGGCAAAGCGCTCTTTCTGTTTCACCGGCATGGCCACGCCCCCATGCCTTTCCTTGATGTCAGTCATTGTCTGTATTTGCTTTTGTTTCTGTGTTGTCACTGTCAATCGATTGCCGCCTGTTCCCATGCCTAACCGACATGCGGTGGCTTTTCAGGCCCACCAATGCCACGCTGATGAGTATTACCGCCAGCCCCGCAAGCTGCACTGCCGTTACCGTCTCACCCCCGATGCCCGCGCCAATGGCAACGGCCACCACGGGATTGACATAAGCGTGAGTGGCCACTTCGGTGGCGGGGCGCACGCGCAATAGCCACACATAGGCTGTGTAGGCCAGTATGGAGCCGCAGGTGATTAGGTAGAACAACGCCAGCCATGCTTTACGCGGCACGGAACCGAAATCGGTAGTGCGCACATCGCCGCAGAGCAGCGCGCACACCCAGAACGCAATGCTCGCCGCGAACATCTGCCATGCAGCTCCGGAAAAGCCCTGTGAGCCACTCCCCACGCACGAACGATATTTCGTAAAGAGCGTGCCCGCCGCCCACGACAGGCATCCTCCCACCAGCAAGGCCACGCCACGCTCACCGTGAGTGCCCCCGGCCGGCATTCCGAGTTGCTCGGCATAGAGCATGGCCACACCCGCAAACCCCATCAATATGCCGGCCACGGCAGCCGGGTTGCGGAATGTTTGCCGCCATGCCGGCACGTCAAGCAACATTATCCACACCGCAGTAGACGATGCCACGATGGCCACGAGGCTGCTGCTGACATAGCGTTGGGCAAGCATGATTACCGTCATGTCCACAAACAGCAGCATAATGCCGCTCACGGCCGAACGCCGGATGAGCCGCGGATGAAGCAAGCGTTCGCCACGGACGGCGCAGAGCGCGAGCAAAATAAGTCCGGCAGCCGAGAAACGCAGTGCCCCGAGGAGAAACACCGGCAGGCCTTGAAGAGCCACGCCGATGAAGAAATAAGTGGAGCCCCAGACCACATAGACCAAGAAATAGGCCACGACAATGGCCGCTATGCTCACCCGACTGTCTGCCATGACGCTGTCTCCACTTGTTTGTCCAAGTCATGGCTAAAGAGCCCAAGCCCCTCGCCCCGGCCCGGCTCTCCACAGGCATGGGCATTCCTTGCGGCAAATCGGCACGCAGCCATGCGCCCCATGTGATTAACCGTTACGTCCACCGCGCTGTTCTATCACACAATCGGCGGGGGCTTTTATGTTTTCGTCAATGGTGACGGAACCTATCGCGTCGGCCACAATGCGCCCCGACATGGGATTCTTGATGTTTGTTATCGCGCCGCGAATGTCGGCTCGGACAGTGCTGTACTCGAAGGCTCGGTCGCAATCGGGGCCGAACGTGCAATTCTCCAATACGAGGTCGTGGGCGTAACATAATGGCTGCTCGCCCGTTATGTGGCAGTTCACGAGGCGCAGGTTGCGCGAGTGCCACCCCACATATTCGCCATTGAGTTCGGAATCGTAGACAGTGACGTTCTCAACCTCCCACAGAGCGTCCTTGGTCGTTATGCGGGCATTGCGCAACTCAACGTTTTTCACATATTGGAATACATACTTGCTGTCGCTCTCCAAGCCGTCGATGCAGATGTCCTCGCTAAACATGAACGGATAAGTGCCACCATGCAGTTTCAGGTTTTTCGCCCTTATGCGTTTGCAACGCCAGAACACTTCATCAGCATCGGTCATCTCCACATTCTCAATGTCTATGTCGGTCATCTCGCGAAACATCTTTGGCGCGTCTATCTTAGTGTCGACCATCTTCAAATGGTCTGAATACCACAGGGCCGAACGTCCGCCGACATCGAAATAGCAGCGGTCGATGGTGAAGCCATGCACGTGCCAGAACGGATAGTTGCCCTCAAAGCGGCAATTGGTTGCCACTATGTTGCTGCATTCCTTGATGGCCGACTCACCCGCGCGGATGGTCACGTTGTCGAGATGAAGGTCGTGGGATTCAAACAACGGACGCTCGCCCCCAAACTCGGTGTTGCTTATCGTTTTCATTTTTGGATGTTTTGTTTGTCTATTTTATTTAATGTGTCTCCTTGCCGCCCTGCGGAATGCCCGTCTTGAAAGGCGGAGGCTCTTTCACAATGCAAAGTTACTACAATCGCCCGACTTCACACATAAACGAATTACTGATGTTGCGAACCGATTTACTTGTTTGAGATTTTTTAAGTAAACGGGCAGTCAGCACCGGATGAGTGCCGGGAATTACGCCGGTTTCCAAGCGACAGTATTTTGTGAATCCTATGTTGGAAGCCGCTGTGCTCACCATGACGGAGCCTAAAACGCCGGCGAGCGGAAGCCGGAAATGCAAAGCTGTCGACACCGGTCAATGACAATGCTTGCGTGACTCGGGATGAGGTATGTAACATTGGCGGAAATAATGTTTACAAACGCGATGGACTTC
This sequence comes from uncultured Prevotella sp., assembly GCA_964554115.1. Taxonomy (GTDB): domain Bacteria; phylum Bacteroidota; class Bacteroidia; order Bacteroidales; family Bacteroidaceae; genus Prevotella. Next base: position 40,469 of record CAZKMT010000005.1, on the reverse strand, counting down.
GGAGGTGGATTCTGTCATGTCGGTGGAGAATATGGGAACATCATATTGGCTAAAAAAAATGGCAGGTGTCACTTACCGTATGCCCGACAAGCGTCATTGACCGTGCAATGGGTATCGTTGTCATACCATAATGATATGTATTACGACAAAATTCTAACTTTTTGAAGAAATATTTCGCAAAACTATTGCGCTTTTGACATAAAACCATTACCTTTGCAAACGAATGGGAAATAATCCCATACAACCATTTTCTCCACTGCACAGTGACGGATGGCCAATAATAAAACATTTAAAAAATAAAGAAAAAGATGAGCAAACTAATCAAGCCGGACAGCTACAAAGCTCTGCTCGACACACGACAGACAGAGCGAGGGATAAAATTGATAAAAGAGTTTTTCCAACAAAACCTGTCGACGGAATTGCGGCTCAGGCGCGTGACGGCTCCGCTATTCGTTCTCCAAGGGTTGGGCATCAATGATGACCTTAATGGTGTGGAACGTGCCGTTACGTTCGCCATACAAGACATGGGCGACGCAAAGGCAGAGGTGGTACACTCGCTGGCCAAATGGAAGCGACTCACGTTGGCCGAGTATGGCATAGAGCCCGGCTATGGCATCTACACAGACATGAATGCCATACGTGCCGATGAGGAACTTGACAACCTCCATTCGCTGTATGTGGATCAGTGGGACTGGGAGGCGGTCATTACCCCGGAGCAACGCACGATAGCCTATCTGAAAGGTGTCGTGGAACGCATTTATGCAGCAATCCGCCGCACGGAATATCTTACATGTGAGGCTTACCCGCAACTGAAGCCGTTTTTACCGGAGCGCATAACGTTCATACACAGCGAAGAGTTGTTGAAGTTGTATCCCGACATGACGCCGCGCGAGCGTGAGGATGCCATTTGCCGCAAGTATGGTGCAGTGTTTGTGATGGGCATTGGTGGCAAGCTGTCGAATGGAGAGCGTCATGATGGTCGCGCCCCCGATTACGACGACTGGTCGACAATATCAGAGGATGGCTTTGCGGGGCTTAATGGCGACATATTGATATGGTATCCAGTGCTTGGACATTCGTTTGAATTGTCGTCGATGGGCATTCGCGTTGACAAGGAAGCGATGTTGCGTCAGTTGCAAATAGAAGGCAAGGAGGAACGCACCGAACTGTACTTCCACCGTAAGCTGCTTGCGGGCGAGTTGCCACAGACCATTGGCGGCGGTATTGGACAGAGCCGTCTGTGCATGGTGATGCTCCACAAAGGGCATATCGGCGAGATACAAGCCAGCATCTGGCCCGATGAGATGCGCCGCGAATGTGCGGCCCTGGGCATGACACTTATTTGATGGTGTGCTGTATGTATGGATGAAAGCCATACAGGCCAAAACCGATATTGTGGCGCGGGTGGCGGATGCTGCCCGCGCCACAATGTTTTTATGCAAGTTCCAAGTCAAGCAGGCTGCGCAACTTTTCTATTGAGGGGTTTTGCTTACTCATCTCCTCGAACTGTTCGCGGCGACTGAGCACTTTCACTTGTCCATGATGCTCGGCCAACCGCAGGGTTAGGGTTATTGCGTTGTTGTGCAGATAGAGCTTCAGAGTGTTCTGTATGCTGCCTTTTATTGTTTGCATCTGGTCGAGCATTATTTGGTTTTCCACCATTACCTCAACCATTGGAAACTCTGTTATTACGGGGCTCATGTTCTTCATGCGGGCTGCTATGCCGCTGAATTTCTGAGGCATACGGTTACACATGGACATCCATTGGAACTCGAGGTCGTGCTGCGAGAAGTTGTTATGCTCGTCTTCAGGTGTGGCGTTGGGAGCTTTGTCGTCGAGTGTGTTTGGGATAATTTGCATTTTCTTCGACTTCGACGCCTCCCTGAGATTGTTCCATGAGAAGCCGATGGAGGTGTTTTTTGACTTCAACTGCACACGGTTGGATGGAGTGTAGGTGGTCGTAGGAGAGACTTGCCGTGGTGTCTGCCCTCCTGTTGTGTCCTTTGCGTTTGTCGTGGGGAGTGCTTGCTGCCGCGCGGTGGCGGCGTTTGTCGTTGCGGTGGCGGTGGCCGAGGCTACCTGCGGGGCCTCCTTTGTCGGCCGTGCCTGCCGCACCGTATTCTTGAACAGGGTTTTCAATCGTCTGGGGCGACGCCCCGCGCTTACATCGTCATCAGGTTGCGTTATTTGCGCTATCTCGATGAGCGTCAACTCCACGAGCAGGCGTTTGTTGCTGCTCTGCCGATAGTTGATGTCGCATTGGTTGGCTATCTTCAAGGCATTGAACAGAAACCGCGTGTCGCAGCGTGCGGCCTGCTCCTTGTAGCGTTGGCGTTGCTCGTTGCTCACTTCGAGCAGTGGAATGGTGCTTTCGTCTTTGGCCATGAGCACATTGCGTATATGCTTGGCCAGTCCGCCTATGAGCAGTCCGCCATCGAATCCCTTGTTGATGGCATTGTTGAGCAGCACCATTATGTCGGGCACTTTGTTCGCAAGGCTCAGGTCCACGATGCGGAAATAGTTATCCGCATCAAGCACATTGAGGTCTTCGATGACCTTTTGGTAAGTGATGTCGCCGCGGCAGAAGCTGGCCGTCTGGTCGAATATGGAGAGGGCGTCGCGCATACCTCCGTCGGCTTTCTCTGCGATTACGGCCAAGGCAGGTTCTTCGTACTTTATTCCTTCTTGTTCGGCCACGTGCTTCAAGTGGTCGATGGTCTCTTTTACCGTCATGCGCTCAAAGTCGTAAATCTGGCAACGCGACAATATGGTTGGCAGAATCTTGTGCTTCTCGGTGGTTGCCAAGATGAATATCACATGGGCGGGAGGTTCCTCGAGCGTTTTCAGGAAAGCGTTGAATGCCGCTGTGGAGAGCATGTGCACCTCATCTATGATGAACACTTTGTAGCGACCCAACTGCGGAGGTATCCTCGTCTGCTCCATCAGTGTCTTTATGTGCTCCACGGAGTTGTTGCTGGCGGCGTCAAGCTCAAAGATGTTCAGCGACCGTTGCTCGTTGAACGATTTGCAACTCTCGCAGTTGTTGCATGCTTCCCCGTCGGGATTGGGGTGTTGGCAGTTTATCGCCTTGGCGAAGATGCGGGCGCAGGTGGTCTTACCTACGCCACGTGGGCCGCAGAACAGGTAGGCATGAGCCAGCTTGCCGCTTCTCACCGCGTTTTTCAGCGTGGTGGTCAGCGCTTTTTGCCCTACCACGGAATCGAACGTTGACGGCCTGTACTTGCGTGCGGAAACGATGTAATCTTCCATAATTTGTGTGGTGGCATTTGTTATTGCAGTGCAAACTTAAATATTTTTTGCGAAACACTGCATCGTTTGGCCATAATTTTGCGTACTGTGATGCGCCGGCTCTGCGTGTCACGTTTACCATTTGGCATGTCATAGGCTTTCCATCAAGACCGTGCCCATTGGCATATTGTTGGCTAAAAACACAGACCATTTCCGGAAAAATGTGTAAGTTTGCATAAGCAATGACAGTTATGCGCAAGATAGAAGAACGATTCCTGAATCTCGTCAGATATGCATTGGGTACCGATGACACATTCAGCGGAGTGGAAAGCCCTGCCGAATGGGACGCCGTTTATGCCCTTGCGGAGAGTCATGCGCTGATTGGTGTTTGTGCCTCCGGCATAGAACGCATGGACGACAACCTGCGCCCTCCGCTGTCTCTTACCATGAAATGGGCCATGAACACAATTAAGATAGAGAAGCGCAATGCCACAGTCAACAAGTGTTGCGTTGCCCTTGTGACAATGTTAGCCGCCGATGGATTCCGCTCGTGTGTGCTCAAGGGACAGGGCGCGGCCTTGTTATATCCTGAGCCACAGCGCCGGCAAAGTGGTGACATTGACGTGTGGGTGTCCGGTAGCCCCCGTCGTGTGATGGCTTATGTGCGCAAGTCGTTCCCGGCCGAGGACGTCTGCTATCACCACATAGATTATCCTGTGTTCGGAGGGGTGCCCGTGGAGTTGCACTTTACGCCATCGTGGATGAGCGCGCCACATGCAAACCGACGGCTTCAAGCGTGGTTCAAGTCGCAGGCCGACCAAATGTTTTCGAACCATATTGGCTTGCCCGATGGCGCGGGGCACATACCTGTGCCCACAGTGCGGTTTAATGTGGTTTACATGTTGCTGCATATCTACCGCCATTTGTTCTCCGAAGGCATAGGGTTGCGACAGTGCATGGATTATTATTACGTGTTGAAGGCTTTTGCCGAAGTGTCGTCCGAGGAAAGAGACAGCGTTGTGAGCCAATTGCGCCGTTTGGGTTTGTGGCGTTTTGCCGGCACAATGATGTATGTGTTGCGTGAAGCGTTTCATGCCCCCGACAGCTTGCTCATAGTGCCACCACGCGCTATCGAGGGCTGTTATGTGCTTAATGAGATAATGAGTGCCGGCAATTTTGGTAGGGAAAACGGTATAGATCGCAATCACGGCAGATCGGTTCGTTACTTTGTCACGAAGTTTTCTTACAGGTTGCATTTCTTTTGGCACTATCCGAATGAGACTGTATGGGGCTTTTTCTTCACACTGTGGAATAAAGCGTGGTGCGCTGTTCACCGATTGTATTTAAACGCCGTGAGCTGAATGTGTCGATGAAAATAAAGCGCAACAGGCGAAGACAATGTGGATTGCACCGGAAACGTCGGATGGAAGCCGTCAAGCCATCGCTATACTTAATGACATCGCATGATTGAAAACGTGCCATTTTTGACGTATTTCTGTCAAATTGACATGCTTGTTATGCTTGGCATTCTTATTGCTTCAGTAATAAGTGGAAGCCGATGCAAAGCCAAAGGCAACCTAAAGTGAAAGCAAATGATTAACAAACAAATGAAAAGGAGATAAAATTATGACACCAAACAGAAGAAACGGAGGATGGTTGCCAGACGTGTTCAATGATTTATTTGGCACTGACTTTATGCCGAGGGTAAATGCCACGGCGCCTGCCATCAATGTGAAAGAGAACGACAATGCCTATATTGTGGAGCTGGCCGCTCCCGGGCTCAAGAAAGACGACTTTGCCGTACACATCAATGATGACGGCAATCTGACCATAAAGATGGAAAGTAGGGATGAACACAAGGATGAAGACAAGGAGACGCGCTATCTGCGTCATGAGTTCTCGTATTCCAAGTACGAGCAGACGCTGATTCTTCCCGACAACGTTGACAAGGACAGAATATCTGCAAAGGTGGAGCACGGCGTGCTCACTGTTGACCTGCCAAAGGTGGAGGAGACCAAAACCAAGGTGGCACGTCAAATCACCATAGGCTGACGTAACAGACAGACGGCAGTGAGGCTGCCAAAGGCCACGCCAAGAATTGCCGCTGCGGGATGAAAGAACAAGATGGCACCATGTCGTCTTGTCCTTTCATCCCGCAGCGGCACTTTTTATCCCTAAACCGATGAGAGGGCATGAATGTGAGGATTGCAACATGCTGTTATAGTCAATCGGAATTGATTTGCGAAAATATCGATAGCGTCATCATTGGCAAGCAACCCATTATAGAAAATATTTTGGCATGAACATTGTGTCTGGCCATAATACAATCATTCCGTTTTTATGTGTTTAGAATTCATCACGCTTTGAAGTTCATCCAAAAACCGTGCGGCATGGGCTCCATCCATTTGCGTATGATGAAACTGAAATGATACGGTCAGAAATCTCTTGAACAGACGTTTCTTGAATTTTCCCCATATCAAGAACGGATTATTGAAAATTCCGCTGTACATGCCCACAATGCCGTCTATATCATAATTTACGAGGGCAGAGGTGCCGATAACCATGCTTTCCGGCAAATCATGGTTCTGACAAGTCTCAGCCACTTGTCCGGTAAGCCGGACATAATCGTTGTTAAACTGATGCAGGCTCTCTGAAAAAGGAATATCGCAAGAGCTTACTTCCCCTTGCCTGTTGCTTACAATCGTGTTCACAGCGATGGTGTCATACTGAATCAGCTTGTTTCCGACGGGAAGCATGTAAAATTCCTTGATGCCGGATGCTGCCTTGCCGATGCACCAGCACATCAGCATGTTCAGTTTCAGTCTTTTCCTTTTGCTTATTCTTACAAGATTGGTCACGTCAAGCGTCTTGAAAAATGTAACCATCGGCATGGGAGCCTGCATCCACATTTCAAATGCGTATGCGCGTGTCGTCATTTCAGGGTTGATTTCTTTTCTCATTTCTGTGCTTCCTTATAATCAAAAAAATGGTCTGTCAATACGGTCGTGGGCGGTTTGGCGAGTCTTCGTGTTCACTCGGTCGCGATGATGGCCGTTGGCTGTTCAAACCGCCTGCCATTCCCGCTGTCCGTACATTGTGGAACGGTCGGACTGGAGCGGATGCGTGCTGCCGGCATAATAAGCCACGGCTTCATCGGCATTGCCGTAAAGGGTTTCCGACTAATCCTTGGCCAAAGATAGATGCAGCTGCACGAGCATACTCGGAACTCCGACCGGGTTCCGTTTAAACTTATGCAAAGAGTCCGTCACTGATGTGGATAAATGAACTTCCGTGCGGCAAAATTAGTACTTTTTCCGTGAATCATTCGCATTCCGTTTGGTTTTGACTATAAAAACAGGCGGTCTGTATGCTTATTTTCGTAAGCAGTGATTTTAGACGTGCTCTCGTTTTCAAACGACACTTTTAAAATCACTATTTTTCACCGTCGGCGGCATTTTCCGTCCTCCTCAGCGAGCCGACATGGTAGCGTTTGCGGCAACATTATTCCTTTCCCGACAAAATTTCCTCCCCGTCGAAGAACAAACCGTTTATCTTTGCATCCGACTAACAACCACATCCTAAACAATTTATCAATGACAAAACGAAAACTTACCTTGATTTCGCTCGGAATAATGCTTGCAAGCATGGCGGAAGCACAGACTTATCCATATCAGGATGAAAGCCTGAGCTTCCACGAGCGGGCAAAAGACCTCGTGTCGCTAATGACGCTCGACGAGAAAATCAACCAAGTAGGCCATCAGACGCTCGCCATCACGCGCCTCGGAGTGCAAGGTTACTATTACTGGAACGAGGCATTGCACGGCGTGGGGCGCTCGGGGCTTGCCACATCGTTCCCATCGTCAAAGGCCATGTCGTCCACATGGGACCTGAAACTGATATTTGACTGCGCCACGGCAATATCCGACGAGGCGCGCGTGTACAACAACACCAGCAACAAAGGACTGACTTACTGGTGCCCGACAATCAACATGAGCCGCGACCCGCGATGGGGACGCGATGAGGAAAACTACGGAGAAGACCCCTACCTGACGGGGCGCATCGCCGTGGAATACATCAAGGGAATGCAGGGCGACGACCCGAAATACTACAAGACCATAGCTACGGTAAAGCACTTTGCGGCCAACAACTATGAAAAGGGACGTCGCAACTCGTCATCTGACATGGACGAGCGCAACCTGCGCGAATACTACCTGCCGGCATTCGAGGCGGCAGTCAAGGACGGAAACGTGCGCTCGGTAATGAGCGCGTACAACGCCCTGAACGGCATACCGTGCGGAGCCAACCACGAATTGCTTATCGACATACTGCGCACCGAATGGGGATTCAACGGCTTCGTAACGTCTGACTGTGGAGCGGTGGAAGACATTTACACACGTCACAACTACGTGTCTACCGGCGAAGAGGCTTCGGCCGTGTCGATGAAGAACGGCGAAGACCTTAACTGCGGCGACACTTTCCAAGACTACTGCAAAGGAGCCATCGAACAGGGGCTGATGACTGAAGCCGATCTCGACACCGCTTTGGTAAGGGTGCTTGAAGCCCGCTTCTCAGTCGGAGAATTCGACGACCCGTCGAAAGTGAAATGGACGAGTATCTCCGACGATGAGCTTGACTGCCAGGAACACCGCGACCTTGCTTACAAGGCTGCCCAGGAGGCCATTGTGCTGTTGAAGAACGATGGCGACCTCCTGCCGCTCGACAGAGACAAAAGCGTTGCCGTGATAGGCCCTCTCGGCAACACGGTAAGCCTCGGAGGCTACTCGGGCTCGCCCATCGACATCAGTACGGTGCTTGAAAGCGTTGCTGATAAAATAGGATTCGTTTACGATGACGGCACGGTGCAGTTTGAAGACTGTGACGAACAGAGCGTGGCAACGGACAGCAAGAGACTTACGCACGAGTCGAACGGTTCCGCAGGCAATCTCGGCTACATCTACTCGGGCGACTGGGTGGCCTTCGACGAAATTGATTTTCGTGACGGCTGCACCAAGCTCGACGTGGTTGCCGGCGCAGAAAACAGCAACCCGACGGTGATGGACGTATATCTCGACTCTCTCGATGCCTATCCCGACGCATCTGTCACTCTGCCCGTCACAGGCGACTGGGCCACTTACGTAACCACGACAATCGACATCGATCCGACTGTGTTCACCGGCAAGCACAAGGTGTACACGAAGTTCACGGGCGGCGACAAGTATTGCAGCAACATGGACTGTATGAGGTTCTACAATCCCGAGGACGAAAACCCGCTGCAGGCTGACGGGCCTTTGTATTACGAGAAGGGATGCGATGTCACCGGCTCAAGCAACACAGACATTGACGCGGCTGTTGAAATTGCCAGGAAAGCCGATGTGGTGATATTCGCCGCAGGCACCGACCTGACGGTGTCTGACGAGGGCACCGACCGTACCACGCTCGACCTGCCTGGCGACCAGCAGAAGCTGCTCGAGGCTGTGTACGAGGCCAATCCCAACGTGGTGCTGCTGCTCCAGACCTGCTCTTCAATGACCATAGGATGGGCGGAAGAGAACGTGCCGGCGATATTGGAGGCTTGGTATGACGGACAGGCGCAAGGCAAGGCGATAGCCGACGTGCTTTACGGCGACTACAATCCATCGGGCAAGCTCACTTCGACATGGTACGCTTCGCTCGACGACCTGCCAAGCGCGATGACGCAATACGACATACGCGCGGCCAAATACACCTACATGTACCACGACAAAGAGCCCCTCTATCCGTTTGGCTACGGCATGAGCTACACCACCTATGGATATTCCAACCTTAAGATAAGCAAGAGCAACCTTGAAATCGGCGACTCGCTGTCTGTCAGTGCCGACATTACCAACACGGGCGACATGGCGGGAGCCGAGGTGGTGCAGCTCTACATACACGTAAACTCTGCCCTCGAACGTCCGCAGAAGCAGCTCGTCGGCTTTGCAAGGGTTGAGCTGCAGCCCAACGAGACAAAGACTGTAACCATGCCAATAAAGCACGAGCAACTGGCTTACTACAACGACGACACATACACGTTTGACGTTGAAGAGGGCGTGGTAGACGTGTACGTCGGCGCAAGTTCGGCAGATATCAGGCTGAGCGGACAAATCAATGCGGAGGGCGGCGTAGTGAAGACGACATACAAGAGTACCACCACAGGAGTGACGCGCGTAGCTGCCGAAAGCATGGAAACGAGCGACAAGGTATATACGATTGACGGACGCTACGCGGGCACTGCCGACAAAATGCAGAGCCTGCCGAAAGGCATGTACATCGTGGGAGGCTCAAAGTACATAAAGCGTTTCAAGTAAGCATAAGGCGCGGAAATGCAAGGGGCGCGGACGACTCCACGTGCGACGCGCCCCTTGAGGTCGGACACGGACTTGTCGTCCGCTGGCAAAATCAAAAAATCGGAAGATTTCCGGTCGGACGGCTGCGCATACCGCTTCTTTTGTGCGGTAAATGAGAACGTCCGCACTGCCTCCGACGGAGTTCGACACCATGCTCTTTGCGTGCTGGTCCGGCTGTGGAGACATGCGATTTTGTAAAGATATTTCGCAATGCGAATCGCTTTGCCGCCACGCTCCGGGACGAATGATAAGTATCTGGTTTTCACGTGGTTTGCGAAACGGCCTGTCTTGGGTTGTGAAACGGCTCGTTTGGGAGGGTGAAACAGGCCGTTTCGCAGTCCGAAACGGGTCGTTTTGCAATGCGAATCGGCTGCCGCAGTCCCGCACTTTCATTGTTTGTAAACATTCTTTACTGCCATGCGGTCCATGCGGCAGCCGTCACCCGGCCTGAATTTCCTGTGTGCAAGAAGCTCTCTTGCGGCATCCGGCAACCTTTTGGAAAGGAGCTTACATCGGTGGGATTGTTGTCATTTTGTTACGAAAAAATTGTCTATGACGATAATTATTGCTAAATTTGCACGAATAATATAAATAAGCAAACAATGGCGGCCATGCCGGCCAGGGGAGCGACGAAAAGGAACAACAAGAATAAAGATGAAAGTACTTAAATTCGGAGGGACATCAGTTGGTTCCGAGGAAAGCATACTCAACTTGAAGAAAATCGTGGAGGCGGAAGACGGTGACGTAATCGTCGTGGTCAGCGCGCTCGGAGGCATCACCGACAAACTTATCACCACATCGGAGATGGCCATGAACGGAGATGAACACTACGTGGACGAGATAGTGGCCATGGCCGCGCGTCACCGCGAAATGGTTGATGCCGTAGTGAAAGACAAGAGTAAGCATGACGAACTGACCGCCGCCATTGATGCCCATCTCGACCAGTTGCGCTCCATATATTATGGTGTGTATCTGATACGTGACCTGAGCCCCAAGACGATAGCCGCGATAGTGAGCTATGGCGAAAGACTCAGCTCGCTGATAGTGGCCGCACTCATACATGGCTCAACATGGCACGACTCGCGCAAATTCATAAAGACCACCCAGAAGCATGGCAAGCATGTGCTTGACAGCGAACTGACGCGGAAACTGGTGCGCGAGGCTTTCGCGTGTCCGTCAGCCGTGTCGGTGGTGCCGGGGTTCATCAGTTCCGACAGCCATTCCGGCGAGACTACCAACCTTGGGCGCGGCGGAAGCGATTATACAGCCGCCATCATGGCTGCCGCCCTCGATGCCGAAGTGCTTGAGATATGGACTGACGTGGATGGATTCATGACAGCCGACCCGAAGGTAATACGTACTGCCTACACCATAAGTGAGCTTAGCTACGTGGAGGCCATGGAGCTTTGCAACTTCGGCGCCAAGGTGATTTATCCGCCCACCATCTACCCCGTGTGCGTGAAAAACATCCCCATAAAGGTGAAGAATACTTTCAACCCCGACGCTCCCGGCACTATAATAAAGAGCACCGTCGACAATGACTGCAAGCCGATCAAGGGCATATCGAGCATCAAGGGAACCACGCTCATCACTGTCACTGGGCTTTCGATGGTCGGCGTAATCGGTGTGAACCGCCGGATATTCACCGCCCTGGCCGACAATGGCATATCGGTATTCATGGTATCCCAGGCATCGTCGGAAAATTCCACGTCCATAGGCGTGCGCGATGAAGACGCTCCGGAGGCCGTTGACGTGCTCAACCGCGAATTTGCCAAGGAGATAGAGACGGGCGCGATGTTTCCGATGGATGCCGAGAGCGGCTTGGCCACCATCGCCATAGTGGGCGAGAACATGAAGCATACGCCGGGAATCGCCGGCAAGCTGTTTGGCACATTGGGGCGCAGCGGCATCAGTGTGATTGCCTGTGCGCAAGGAGCCTCGGAGACAAACATATCGTTTGTCGTGGATGCCCGCTTTCTTCGCAAGTCGCTCAATGTCATCCACGACTCTTTCTTCCTGAGCGAATACAACGTGCTCAACCTGTTCGTCTGTGGTGTGGGCACTGTCGGCGGCAACCTGATAGAGCAGATTCGAAGCCAGTACGAAGAGCTGAAGCGCACCCGACGGCTCAAACTGAACGTGGTGGGCATAGCCAACAGCACCAAGGCCATATTCACCCGCGATGGCATCGACCTCTCCACATACCACGAACAGCTGGAACAGTCTGCCCCAAGCGACATCAGCCATTTGCGCGACGAAATAATAGGAATGAACATATTCAACAGTGTGTTCGTGGACTGCACGGCAAGTGGCGAGGTGGCCGGTCTGTATCAGACGCTGCTTGAGCACAACATATCGGTAGTGGCCGCCAACAAGGTGGCCGCTTCGAGCGATTACGAAAGCTACGTAAGGCTGAAGAAGACGGCACTGCGGCGCGGTGTCAAGTTTCTCTTCGAGACCAATGTGGGCGCGGGTCTGCCCATCATAGGCACGATAAACGACTTGAGGTCGTCGGGTGACAAGATTCTGAAGATAGAGGCAGTGCTTAGCGGCACGTTGAATTTCATATTCAACGAGATTGCGGAAGACGTGCCATTCTCCGAGACCGTGCGGCGCGCCAAGGAGCAAGGCTACAGCGAGCCGGATCCTCGGATAGACCTAAGCGGCATTGACGTGGTGCGCAAGCTCGTGATACTCACCCGCGAGGCGGGCTACAGGGTGGAACAGGCCGACGTGGAGAAACATCTGTTCGTGCCTGACAGGCTGTTCCGTGGCACCATAGATGACTTCTGGGCCGAGCTGCCCTCGTTAGACGCTGACTTTGAGCGCAAGCGCAAGGCTCTTGAAGCCGAGCACAAGCGGTGGCGTTTCGTGGCGAGAATGGATTGTGGGCGCGCATCCGTCTCCATAGAAGCGGTGGAAAGTACGCACCCGTTTTACAACTTGGAAGGCTCCAACAACATAATACTGCTCACCACGGAACGCTACCACGAGTACCCAATGCTAATCCAAGGCTATGGCGCAGGCGCAGGGGTGACCGCTGCCGGAGTGTTTGCAAACATAATGTCGATAGCCAACATCTGACGCACACAGGCCGACGAAACGGTAAGAAATACAAGAAAGGCTGCAATGAAACACATTATAATATTGGGAGACGGCATGGCCGACCATCCCATAGAGCGCATAGGGGGGCTTACCCCGCTGCAATATGCCGACACGCCATACATGGACATGATTGCCCGCAAAGGACGCACTGGGCAGCTTGCCACCATACCGGAAGGCTTTTCCCCGGGCAGTGAGGTCGCCAACACCGCCATATTGGGTTACGACCTCCACAAGGTGTACGAAGGCCGAGGCCCGCTTGAGGCCGCAAGCATCGGCTACGAGATGGAGCCCGGCGACATGGCCATGAGGTGCAACATTATCTGCACGGAAGACGGACGCATAAAGAGCCACCACGGAGGCCATCTGACGACAGAAGAGGGAAGCACGCTCATAAAATACCTTAACGATGAGTTGGGTGACGAGCGGGTGCGCTTCATCGCAGGAATCCAATACCGTCATTTGCTAATCATACGCGGAGGCAACAAACACATAGAGTGTGCCCCCCCGCACGACCATCCTAACGAGCCGTGGCGCGGGCTGCTGGTAAGGCCGGCAAGCGATGGGAACAGTTGCCATGCCGGGGAGGGAGACAGCCACAGAATGACGCCGCAAGAGACCGCTGACCTGCTCAACGGACTCATAATGAAGTCGCAAGAGCTGCTGGCCAACCACCCGATAAACCGTGGCAGGGCAGAAAAGGCCAACTCCATTTGGCCGTGGAGCCCGGGTTACAGGCCGTCAATGGACACGTTCAGCCAGTTGTTCCCGCAAGTGAAAAGGGGGGCTGTAATCTCGGCGGTAGACTTAATAAGGGGCATCGGCCACTACGCTGGCCTGCGCGTAATAACGGTGCCCGGCGCGACAGGGCTTGCCGACACGAACTACGAGGGCAAGGCCGCAGCCGCGATAGAAGCGTTGAAGACCGACGATTTCGTGTTTCTCCACCTCGAAGCAAGTGACGAGGCGGGGCATGATGGCGACCTTGAACTGAAGATTCGTACAATCGAATACCTCGACCACAGGATTGTGGAACCGATATACAATGAAACCAAGACGTGGCAAGAGCCTGTGTGCATGGCCATCCTGCCCGATCATCCAACCCCTGTGGAGACGCGCACGCACGTAAATGAGCCTGTGCCATTCATCATATACCACAAAGGCATGGAACCCGATGCCGTGCAGACATACGATGAGGCAAGCTGTGCGGGCGGGTGTTACGGCCTGCTGCGTCTCGATGAGTTCATCCGCGTGTTCATGGGAACGAACTGACTCAACCCGCCAAGTCAATACAATCACAAACAGGAATAACGACATGAGATATTATAGCACAAACAAAAAGGCACCGATGGCCTCGCTGTCAGAGGCCGTGACCAACGGACTTGCCGGCGACAACGGACTATATATGCCGGAAAGGATAATGCCGCTGCCGGGCGACTTCTTCGAAGAGATAGACAAGATGACGTTTCGGGAAATCGCACGCGCCGTAGCATATAAGTTCTTCGGAGAAGACGTGGAAAAAGACAGTCTGGACAAAATCGTGGATGAGACATTGGCTTTCGATTGCCCCGTGGTCATGGTGGCAAGCCGCATCCATTGCCTCGAACTGTTCCACGGCCCGACCATGGCATTCAAGGATGTGGGCGCGCGCTTCATGGCCCGTCTGTTGCAATACTTCATTAAAAAGAGCGATGACAGCCGGGATGTAAACGTGCTCGTTGCCACCAGCGGCGACACGGGTTCAGCCGTAGCCAACGGCTTTCTCGGCGTGGATGGCATACGGGTCTATGTGCTATATCCCAAAGGAAAGGTGAGCAAAATACAGGAAAGCCAGTTCACGACATTGGGACGCAACATAACGGCCATAGAGGTAGATGGCGTGTTTGACGATTGCCAGGCATTGGTGAAGAAGGCTTTCACTGACAAAGAGCTCAACGGTCACATGCGCCTGACATCGGCCAACTCCATAAATGTGGCTCGTTTGCTGCCACAGGCTTTCTATTATTTCAACGCATACGCGCGCTTAAAGGAGACAGGTGCCGCCGACAATCTTGTCGTATGCGTGCCTAGCGGCAACTTCGGCAACATAACGGCAGGTCTCATTGCCCGCGAAATGGGGCTTCCCATAAAACGTTTTATTGCGGCCAACAATGCCAATGATGTGTTCTATAATTATCTCCGCACAGGCATTTATACCCCAATGCCCAGCATACAGACCATAGCCAATGCCATGGATGTTGGCAATCCGAGCAACTTTGCCCGCATATACGACCTTTATGGCGGCAATCACGATAAGATAACATCCATAATTAGCGGGGCGACATTTACGGACAGGGAGATAAGTGCCGCCATGACGAAATGTTTCAAGGAGAACAATTATGTGTTGGACCCGCATGGAGCCTGTGGCTATGAAGCACTGAAAAAATGTCTTGGCGAAAGGGAGACAGGCGTGTTTCTTGAAACGGCGCATCCTGCCAAGTTCAAGACTACGGTGGAGGCTGCCATAGGAAAGGAAATAGAGTTGCCCGACCGTCTGTCTGCTTTCATGAAAGGTGACAAACAGACAGTGGCGATGACAAAGGATTTCAACGATTTCAAAAAGTTCTTAATGGGCATGTGACTGTCTGTATAGACAACAAAATCATTTCAGGTTCGCGCTTCTGCAACATAAGGGCAGAAGCGCGATTGTCGTAAAGGAATCCGGACATTCAGCATATCTTGTTGCCGACTGCTCGTTTACGGCTGACGGACAAACTTAGAGGTGACGATATTGCGGTGAATTGGTAACGAATATCAACTGCGGAGTGTTGAAACAATGCGCTCATTGGGTATCAATACTCTTAGTATGAAAATCAAATAGCAATGTTTTTTCCATCAATAAAGGTTTAATTTTGCAAGAAATTAAATTTAATACAGCCAATAATGATGAATAGTATATTAGATGGTCGGTCTGTCTTGAAGAAAGAGATTGACAAGATTGCGGAGGTGGCCGGATACCTTTGGCAAAACGGTTGGGCTGAACGCAACGGAGGCAATATCACGGTAAACATTACAGATGTTGTGGATGATGAAATCCGCCGAATGCCGGCAATCAGCGATGTGAAGCAGATAGGTGTGACGTTGCCATGCCTCAAAGGGGGCTATTTCTACTGCAAGGGAACGGGGAAACGCATGCGTGACCTTGCGCGTTGGCCGATGGACAATGGTAGCATTATCCGTATTCTCGATGATTGTGCCAGCTATGAAATCATCGCAGACAACCCCGTGATGCCTACAAGCGAGTTGCCATCACACCTTACCGTGCACAACCATCTCATAGAGACAGGTTCCACATATAAGGCCACTGTCCACACACACCCTATAGAGCTTGTTGCAATGAGCCATAACAGGAATTTTCTTGCCAAGGATGTGCTCACCCGCATATTGTGGAGCATGATTCCGGAGACGAAGGCATTCTGTCCGCTGGGACTTGGGGTAGTTCCCTATGAATTGCCTGGCTCGAATAAGTTGGCGGATGCCACGTTGAAAGAGCTTGAAGACTATGATGTGGTGCTGTGGGAGAAACACGGTGTGTTTGCCAAGGGGCTTGATGTCATGGATGCATTTGACCAAATTGATGTCCTTTCCAAGAGTGCGAAGATATACATTGCTTCGAAAGCAATGGGTTTTGAACCTGAAGGCATGACCGATGGCCAAATGGCAGAAATGACAAAGGCTTTCAATCTGCCTAAGTGATAGGACACTACTGACTATATTATAAACCATTATTACTTACTTTACTCATAAAAGAATCCCGTAGCTGTGAAGCTGCGGGATTCTTGCTGTAATGATGCCAATGGCATTGCTTGTCGAAAATCGAAAGTGTTCTTTCGCATATATCATTTTTCGCATTGTAATCGCCCAGTGCCGCAGATGACACTGCCCTTTATGGCGACCCTTTGGGAGCGTTGAGTGTCAATGCTTGCGCACAGCAATCAGCCCGTTCAGATGAGCTGCGGCAGGAATGATGATATGATAAGCACAATAATGCCGAGGATGAGCACGCCGATGGTTTTCTGTGAGCAGCCTTTCCACTCCTTGAGGATGATGCCCCACACGTTGCTAAACACTACGTTGAGTGCCATGAGGATGCAGAATGATAAGGTCATGAGTGTGGGCGACTCGGTGAGGAAGCCTTTGCCGAGCGACAGTCCGAAGAACTGGCTGTACCACAGGGCACCGGCCAAGGCGCAGAAAACGAGGTTGTTGCCCCACACGTTGCCTTTCTTGTAGTCTCCCCAAGTCTTGTTCTTGCTGTTCTGATAAAAGCAGTAAACGGCGTTGGTGAAGAATCCGCCGAGCGTTACGAGCATCGTCGCGGGCAGGGTTTTGTATATGCCGGGAGTCAGGTCGCCGAAATTGATGTCCTTGCCAAACTCAAGGCCAACGTTGAAGCAGCCGCTCATGAAACCGGCGAGAAGCGCTATGGCCAGTCCTTTGGGGAAGTTGAAGTCTTTCACGGCGGCTTTCTTCTCTTCTTCCGACAGCGACGACGCTTTCATCGACCCGGCGACACCAATGATGGCTATGCCAAGCAGGGTTACCAAAACGCCGAGGATTACGGAGAACGTGAGCGAGCTCAAAGCGTCGAGTTCAGGGAAGAACACGTTGAGCAACACCGGACCCATTATTGTGCCGAGACCTGCGCAAGTGCCGAGAGCTATCGACTGCCCCAGAGCCACGCCGAGATAGCGCATGGAGAGACCGAATGTCAGTCCGCCAACGCCCCACAAAACTCCGAAGAGGATAGTCATCCAGATGTTGAACGACACTTCGGCGGTGAATAATTCAAAAAGGCTGTGGCCTTCGGGCACGGCCAACTGTGCGCCAAGCATCGGTAGCACGAGCCATGCGAATACGCCCTGCACAATCCAATACGACTCCCAACTCCAGTCTTTTATCTTGTTTATCGGCACGTAACAACTTGATTGGCAGAACGCACCGATGGCTATGATAAGCAATCCTATTACTATGTCCATGCGAAAACAGTGGAAAGTGGTTTGTTTTGATATTTAACTAATGAAGTTAAGGAGCCACGCCCCGACTGCTTCGCTGTGCGCATACCATTGGCGTTTACCGCTGGCACTGGCCGCATAGTGCGAATCGGTCTTCCTGACTCCTTAACTTCCGTTTCCAAGAAGAATATTAAGCCCTCTTGATTGTAACGTCAGCTTCGTATTTCTCTATGTCGGCAATGAATTCGTGGCCCACAGGCACATTGTTGCGCAGGCAGAACTCATCGTAGACAGCGTTCCAAGGCATGGCCTTCTCCTCTTCGAGCAGAGCCAGACGTTCGAAGCCCTTGCCTTCTGCCTCATACTTGCGCAGTGTTGCCAGCGGCTCGAGCAGGGCGCGGAGCATACATTTCTGTGCGGCGCGGCTGCCTATCACGTAAGCGCCGATGCGGTTTATCGAGGCGTCGAAGTAATCGAGGCCATAGTGAACGCGGTCGAGAGCGCCGGCACGCACAATCTCTTGGAAGAGGTCGAGCGTGGGGTCGTCCATGATTGTCACGTGGTCGGAGTCCCAACGTATAGGGCGGCTCACGTGGAGCATCAGCTCCGGCACGTAGAGCAACATGGCCGACACCTTGTCTGCCACGCTCTCCGTTGGGTGGAAGTGACCTGTGTCAAGAGTTATTATCTTGTTGTTCTGTGCGGCGTATGCAGTGTAGAAGTCATTGGAACCCACCGTAAAGCTCTCGAGGCCGATGCCAAACACCTTGGATTCTATGCAGTCTTTCATGTTGTCATACTTCGTCTCGAATATCTTGTCGAGCGAGTCTTTCAGCAATTGGCGGTAGAGATACTTGTCAACAGTCTGGTCCTTGCTTCCGTCATGTACCCACAGGTTCATGATGCAGGGGTCGCCTTGCGCTTTTCCCATAGCTTCGGCTATCTCGCGGCAGCGTTTGGTATGCTCTATCCAGAAATTGCGGATGCTATCGTCGGGGTTAGCCAGTGACAGGTTCCCGCTCTTCGGGTGGGAGAATGACGTGGAGTTGAAGTCGAGCTTCATGTTGTTCTCCTTTGCCCAGTCTATCCAACTTTGGAAATATTCTGGCGTGACCTCGTCGCGGTCTACAACCTTTCCCTGGAAGTCTCCATAGATTTCGTGGAGGTTAAGGCGGTGAGTGCCGGGGATGTATGACTTAGCCTTGATGATGTCGGCGCGCAATTCATCAATGTTGCGGGCGCGTCCCGGGTAGTTGCCGGTGGCTTGTATGCCGCCGCTGAGTGCGCCGGCCTGCACTTCGAAGCCCGTCACGTCATCGGCCTGCCAGCAGTGGAGGCTGAGGTGGAAGTTTTGCATTTGTTCCAGCACTTTTTCAGTGTCCACTCCCATGGCTGCATAGCGTTCTTTCGCTATCTCATAAGCCTTCTCTATCAATTCAGATTTCATTAGCTTTAGGTTTAAATGTCGTTTTATTATTGTTGTTGTATTGTCTTTTGTCTGCGGCTCAGGCCGTTTTGCTTTCCACTATCTTCAGGAAGCGGTCGTAGGCATTGTCCCATGCGTCTTTGTCGGCAGGCTCGAAGCGTTTCAGCTCGATGCTGTTTGCTATGATGCGCCGCATGTGCCATATATCACTCACGTCGCCCGACGCTTTCGCTTGCAGCATGATGTTGCCTATGGCTGTTCCCTCTTGCGGTCCGGCCAGCACCTCTATGCCGAGCGAATTTGCCGTAAACTGGTTGAGGTATGCGTTGAGCGACCCGCCGCCAATGATGTGCAGCACATCGATGGGGAATGACGCCATTTCGCGGAGGTAATTGAATACCTGCCGATAGCGCAACGCAAGCGATTCAAATATGCATCGGCATATTTCGGCATAGTTCACAGGCACGTGCTGATTCGTCTGCCGGCAGTAGTCTTGAATTGCGTCAATCATTGACGGAGGATTGGCGAACATGGGGTCGTCAGGGTTTATCATGCACTGGAATGCCGGCTGTTGCATGGCGGCGGCTATCAGTTCGGTGTGCGATTTTGGCGCGTCTGTCCACTCCTTGCGGCAGCGTTCATAGAGCCACATCCCGCAGATGTTCTTAAGGAAGCGTGTTGTTCCCTCTATGCCGCCTTCGTTGGTGAAGTTGCGTTCATAGCTCAGACTGTCTATGATGGCGTTGCGGGTCTCAATGCCCATCAGGCTCCATGTTCCACTGCTCAGGTAGGCGAACTTCTCGTCTTTGGCCGGCACGGCAGCCACGGCGCTTGCCGTGTCGTGTCCTGCCACGGCAATTACGGGAATACTGCCCAATCCCGTCTGTTGCTGTACCTCTTTCGAGAGCGTGCCTATCTCTGTCGCCGGGTTTACTATGTGCCCGAAATTGTCGCGGTTCAAGCCTACGCTCTGCAATAACTGTTCATCGAGCTGTTTGGTGCGTGGGTCAAGCATCTGGCTGGTAGAGGCAATGGTGTATTCGCATACCATCTTGCCTGTGAGCATGTAGCTGAGCGCATCGGGCACGAATAATATCTTGTCCGCATTCTTCAACGCCGAGTCTCCATTCTTGCGCATGGCATAGAGCTGGAACAGCGAATTGAAATTCATGAATTGTATTCCTGTGATGTCGTACACCTTAGCTTTGTCGATGGCATGTTCAAAGTAGTCTTCCATGATGCCAAAGGTATGCGGGTCGCGGTATGAGATTGGGTTGCGCAATAGTGCCCCGTCGTCTCCGATGCACACAAAATCCACTCCCCATGTGTCTATGCCAATCGAGCAAATCGGAATCTCGCGCTGCGCGGCCAGTTTTAATCCTTTTATTGTTTCATGATACAGGGCATATATGTCCCAATAAAAGTGGCCGCCTGTCTCTATTAGGTTGTTGTCGAAACGGGTGAGTTCTTCAAGCTCTATATTTCCATCGGCCAGAGTGCCGATAATGGTTCTGCCGCTTGTGGCACCCAAATCGACTGCAAAAAAATATTTTTTCCCTTCCATGTTTTGGTTTTTAGCAATGGTCTATATATTCTTTGCAAAGTTACAGGTTTTGCGGTTATTTATGTCATGGTTATTTGATTTTTGTGCTAAAAGTTTTGAGAGTTTGTGGGGTGGGCAAATGTGTGCGCCCGAGCACTTTTGGATGGTGGATTCATGGGAATAAAAGCCTGCGATTCAATCTTGTTTTCTCGACATTTGGATACCGGATTCAACAGTCTCTGGCGGATATTGACAAACGGAAAGGGGCTCGCAATGTTGCGAGCCCCTTTCCGTTAATAAATGTGGATTATGCTTCGGGCGTATTTTCATCGCTCCAGTCCATCTTTGTTTGGCGCACATAGCTATTGTATCGTAGTTGAGCCATACGCTTTGCCTCAGCAAAGAGTTCTTCCGCTTCGTTGGGATAAGCTTTCTTCACGGACAGGTAACGCACCTCACCCATGAGGAAGTCATTGAACTTGCTCCAGTCGGGAGCCTTGGAGTCGAGCGAGAACGGATTCTTTCCCTCGTCGGCCAGCGTTGGGTTGTAACGCCACAGATGCCAGTAGCCACACTCAACGGCCTTGGCTTCTTCAGCCTGGCTCTTGCCCATGCCTCCCTTGGCTTTCAAGCCGTGGTTGATACACGGAGCATAAGCGATGATGAGTGACGGGCCGTGATAAGCCTCTGCCTCACGGATGGCTTTCAGGCATTGTGCCTGGTCTGCTCCCATGGCTATCTGGGCAACGTAAACATATCCGTAGGTCGTGGCAATCATGCCGAGGTCTTTCTTGCGGATGCGCTTGCCTTTGGCTGCGAACTGCGCGATGGCACCCAGCGGAGTGGCTTTTGACGCCTGACCACCGGTGTTGGAGTAAACTTCCGTGTCGAGGACAAGGATATTAACATCCTCACCGCTGGCTATCACATGATCGAGACCGCCATAACCGATATCGTAAGAAGCACCGTCGCCGCCGATAATCCATTGGCTGCGCTTTATGAGATAGTGGTCGAGGGTCTTAAGCTCTTTGCAGCGTTCGCAACCGGCAGCGGCACCGGCGTCAATGAGAGGCTTCAGCTTTGCCGCAGCCACCTTTGATGCGTCGGCATCCTCCTGGCCTGCTATCCACTCCTCCGCAGCAGCCTTGAAGTCGGCGGGGGTGTTGTCCTTGGCTATCAACTCTTTGAGCAGCAATTCGATACGCTCTTTCATCTTCTTGTTGCCAAGTGCCATGCCCATACCGAACTCGCAGAAGTCCTCAAACAGCGAGTTGTTGAAAGCCGGTCCTTGTCCTTTTTCATTGGTGCAATAAGGAGACGATGGGATTGATGCCGAATAGATGGATGAGCATCCTGTGGCGTTGGCAATCATTTCACGATCGCCGAACAGCTGTGATATGAGCTTCACGTAAGGCGTTTCGCCGCAGCCCGAACATGCTCCCGAGAACTCAAACAAAGGTTGTGCGAACTGCGAGTTCTTCACATTGCTTCTTATGTCGACAAGTTCTTGCTTGCTCTTGACGCTCTTCACGAGATAATCCCACTCTGCAGCCCTCTTCTCATCGCCGGTGAAAGGTATCATTGAGAGAGCCTTGCCTTTCTTCGGGTTGCCCGGACATACATCTTCACAGTTGCCGCATCCGAGACAGTCCATTACGGATATGCCGATAACGAAGTGCATGCCTTTCATTGCGGCAGGAGCTTTCATCTCCAAGGTCGGTGCCTGATAGCCTTGCAACTCTCCGTCTGTAAGGACAAACGGACGTATGGCAGCGTGAGGGCATACGTAAGAGCACTTGTTGCACTGGATGCAGTTTTCGGGAGTCCATACCGGAACGAAAGCTTCAACGCCACGTTTCTCATAGGCGGAGGTGCCCACGTGCCATGATCCATCTACAGTGTCATGTTTAACGAAATCGGACACTTTCAAAAGGTCGCCGGCCTGTGCGTTGATAGGACGCACCAATTCTTTAACGAATGCCGGAGCGTCGTCTTCCTTGACAGTATCATCAGGCAGGTTGACCCATGCGGGCTCTACGGTCAGTTGCTTGTATTCGCCTCCGCGATCTACGGCAGCGTAGTTCTTGTCTACCACGTCCTGTCCTTTCTTTCCATATGACTTGACGATGAACTTCTTCATCTGCTCAACAGCAAGGTCTACGGGAATGACACCGGTGATGCGGAAGAACGCACTTTGCAGGATGGTGTTGGTGCGGTTGCCCAAGCCAATCTCTTGCGCTATCTTGGTTGCATTGATATAATAAACGGTGATGTTGTTTTGAGCGAAGTAGCGCTTGACTTTGTTCGGGATGAAATTCACAAGCTCTTCTCCATCGAATATGGTGTTGAGCAGGAACGTTCCGTTTTTCTGCAAGCCGCGTGTCACGTCATACATGTGCATGTATGCTTGTACGTGGCAAGCAACGAAGTTAGGCGTGTTCACCATGTAGGTGGAGCGGATGGGGTGGTCGCCAAAGCGGAGGTGCGAGCAAGTGAATCCTCCCGACTTCTTCGAGTCGTATGAGAAGTAAGCTTGGCAGTGCTTGTTTGTGTTGTCGCCAATAATTTTTACAGAGTTCTTGTTTGCTCCCACCGTGCCATCGGCTCCGAGACCGTAGAACTTGGCCTCAAACATTCCCTCGCCGCCAAGAGCCATCTCTTCTACCTTGGGAAGTGAGGTGAACGTAACGTCGTCGACAATGCCTACTGTGAAATGGTTCTTTGGTTCGGGCAACGAAAGATTGTTGAACACCGATATAATCTGTGCTGGCGTAGTGTCGCATGAGCCGAGACCATAACGTCCGCCAACGATGAGAGGCCTGTTTTCAACATCATAGAAAGCACTCTTGACATCAAGGTAAAGCGGTTCGCCTTCAGCTCCGGGTTCTTTGGTGCGGTCGAGCACGGCTATGCGCTTGACTGTCTTTGGAACAGCGGCAAGAAGATGCTTTACGGAGAACGGACGGTAAAGATGAACGGAAATCATGCCAACTTTCTGTCCATTGGCATTGAGATAGTCGATGGCTTCGCGCGCGGCTTCCGTGGCGCTACCCATTAGTATTATCATGCGGTCTGCATCTTCTGCGCCGTAATACGAGAAGAGGTGATACTCACGACCGGTAATCTCGCTAATCTTGCCAAGATACATTTCAACGACTTCCGGTACATTGTCATAGTATTCATTGCAGGCTTCGCGATGGGTGAAGAACGTTTCGGGGTTTTCCGCTGTTCCACGTGTCAGCGGACGCTCGGGCGTTAAGGCGCGGTCGCGGAAACGCTTGATGTCAGCTTCGTCTACCAACGGGCGAACATCATCTTCTTCAATTAGCTCAATCTTGTGGTACTCATGCGAAGTGCGGAAGCCATCAAAGAAGTTGATGAACGGAACACATGTCTTAAGCGATGCCAAGTGAGCCACTGCTGTAAGGTCCATGACCTCCTGTACAGAGCCTTCGCACAGCATGGCAAAGCCTGTCTGGCGGCACGCCATTACATCTTGGTGGTCGCCGAAGATGCAGAGCGCATGCGACGCCAACGTGCGGGCTGAAACATCGAATACGCACGGAATAAGCTCTCCCGCGATTTTGTACATGTTGGGAATCATCAGCAGGAGGCCTTGCGAAGCTGTGAATGTCGTTGTCAGGGCACCTGCCTGCAATGAACCATGCACGGCTGCGGCAGCACCTGCTTCCGACTGCATTTCTTGGACTGTAACTTCCTGTCCCCACAGGTTTTTCCGTCCCCGTGCAGCCCATTCATCAACGTGTTCTGCCATCGGCGATGATGGGGTGATGGGATAGATGGCTGCAACTTCAGAGAACATATAGCTCACGTGGGCCGCCGCTTCGTTTCCATCACAAGTGATAAATTTTTTTTCTTTAGCCATTTTAATAGATAAATATAAATGAAAAAACAAAAGTTAGCTACCTATAAAAACCCTCTTAAACGCACTCAATACAAAAAGCCGAACAGCCACAATGGAATGTTTCTTCCACTGCCGATTTCCGTATTGTATCTGGCGTATATCATGTCGCCGGAACTGTTTTCCCTCTCGATATTGTTGGCGTCGCACACCCTGAACTTCAAATGGTTGTCTACTGTGTAAAAGTTGCTTCTGCTGTCTTGGTTTACCGTATGGTCTTTCCACATGGAGTTCACAAAGAATGTTTCCATCGTGTCTTGCATCTCCACTTTTATGGGGTAGATTGCAAACATCAGGTTTGAATTGTGCATCATTATTTTCGACGGTTTCTTTGGGAAACCTTGTCCCACAGGGTATATCATGTTTATCAGTCGTGCATCCGAAAGATATTTTATGTAATTCATTACGGTGGCCCGGCTTGTTTTTATCTCGTGGGCGAGTTGGCTGATGTTGGGCGTCTTGGAACCGTCAACAGCCAGTAGGTAAAAGAGTTTCTTTATCTTTGTAAGGTATTTGAGTTCAATCTGCTTTATCAACAAGATGTCAACTTCAGTTACCATGTTCATTGTCTTGAGCAGGTTTTCCGAATAATTCCGGTGTTCCTGGAAAAAAGGATAGAATCCGTGGTGGATGTATTCCTTGAAATATTTGTAAGGAGAAACCTTGGGCAGGATTTCCTTAATGATATGTTCGTGGTCAGAGAGTATCTCATCGAGGGTGTAGGCCTTGAACTTGTTGCTGGTTTGCAGGTTGAGAAACTCACGAAAGGAAAATCCTCGCAGATTGTAGCTCTTCACTATGCCATTCAGTTCAGGATTCTCTTCTTTCAGGCGCATCACGCTGGAACCGGTGAAAACAATCTTCAATCCGGTGTATTTATCATGGCATTCGCGAAGCTCCTTACTCCAATTCGGCTCTTTGAACACTTGGTCTATTAGCAAAAGCCTGCCGCCTTTATCGTAGAAATCACCTGCGAAATTGGCGATTCCGCGTCCTTGGAAATAAAAATTATTCATGTTTATGTACAGGCATCGGCGGTCGTGCGCATCGAAATTTTCTTTTGCGTATTGTAAAAGGAATGTGGTTTTGCCTATGCCTCTCGTGCCTTTTATGCCTATCATGCGGTCGTTCCAGTCAATCTCGTCCATCAGTAGACGATGCACTGGGGCATTCGTATGCTCCAACAGATATGTATGGGTTCTGAAGAAAGCTTCCATAAATTCCCTTGTTACATAAGTCAGTGCAAAGATAATAATTTATTTTGCATGTTGCAAACTTAATATTACAATTATTTGCCAATTTGTTCTTAACCGTTTGCTGTTTATCTGGTGACGGCTTGTCATAAGCCGAAAGCAAATGGCTCCACGTCATTGACCGGACGCGGATTTTGAGATGTCACACGCGCACACGCTCCATGTGTGACATGTTGCGTTGCCACTAACATGTCAAGAGCCAGAAGTTACTCCGGCTCTTCCATGTAAAGTCTTATTTTTTCGGAGAAACCTTTGATGCCTCTCCCTTGCTTCTCATTGGTACGGCGGAATACGGTGCCGATGGCCTTTTCCCGTGAGGGCAGGCATCCGAGGCTTTCAATCGGTTTTGGGTGTGCAGTGGCGGCATGAATACCGCTTCTGCGTTTCTTCATTCCACCTTTGGCTGTTTGTATTCGTGTCTGGTATGTTCCCTTTGTTTTGGTATGTTGAAACGGGTCTTTTCGCTTTCGTCACGTTTTTCGTGGAAAAGTTTTGGCAAGGGGTTAGCCAATGGCTCGTCGTAGTTCTTTCGGTTACGGTAAATGTCGATGGCCGTGTATATTGAATGCCTGAAAGAGCCTGTGTCGGCGATGCCTTTCCCCGCTATGTCGTAGGCCGTGCCGTGATCGGGCGAAGTCCGCACCAGGGGCAGTCCGGCAGTGTAGTTCACGCCATCGTCTGCTGCCAGGGCTTTGAACGGTGCCAGTCCTTGGTCGTGATACATGGCCAGTATGCCATCGAACCTGTTGTATTTTCCGCTGCCGAAAAGTCCGTCTGCCGGGTAAGGGCCAAAGGCCTGGATGCCTTTCCCCTCCAGTTCGTTTATGGCTGGGATAATCGTTTCTTGCTCCTCCTTGCCTATGAGGCCCTCATCGCCGGCGTGCGGGTTTAACGCCAACACCGCAATCCGCGGGTTGGATATTCGGAAGTCACGCTTTAGGCTGTTGTAGAAGATGGTGGCTTTCTCTATTATGGCCTCCTTGGTTATGGCTTGCGCCACATCTTTCAGGGGCAGGTGGGTTGTGACGAGAGCCACTCTCATCGTTCCGTTCATAAGTATCATCAATGCCTTGTTGCCTTCTCCCACGCAGTCTTCGATGTATTCAGTGTGCCCACAGAAGGTGAAAAACTTGCTTTGGATGTTCTTTTTGTTGATGGGAGCCGTCACGAGAACGTCGTAAAGCCCCGACCTGTAATCGGTCATGGCACGGTCGAGAGCTTTCAGCGCGGCCTCACCGGCTTCTTTTGATGGCTGTCCCACCTCCACTTTCACCTCTTCGTCAAACGTTGTCAGCAGGTTTACCCGGCCATCGTGAGCGTCTTCGGCCTTGCTTATGATGCTGAAGTTCGTCTGCAAGTCAAACATTTTGCGGTAATAAGCGGCCACCTTGGGTGAGCCATATATTATAGGTGTGCATATTTCGAGCATCTCCGGGGCTTCGAAAGTTTTCAGTATCACTTCATACCCTATGCCGTTGGTGTCGCCATGCGTTATGGCAACTTTGATAAGTTTGTCGTTCATATTCGTTGTCTTTTTATTGTTTTGGCAGGCGCAGAGTAAACAGTGCCGCCTCTAATTTCCTCATTAAGTCGCGTTTCGGGGCGTCTGGGGCGTAGACAAACCCCTCGGCCACCACAGTACGTCCGTTGACGCTGTCGGCAAAGGCAAGGCACACAAAAGGCCCGCCCATAGCGTCGCCGGCCATTTCCCATAGTCCGCGCACCTCTGTTATTTGCCTGCTGCCCATTTGCAGAGTTTGCCGGAACAGCGTCGCCAGGCTTGCTGTGCGCATGTACATGCCCGGCTGTTCTCCAGGAATGTTGGCTTTCATCACGCTGTCTCGCTTCCGTATCACGATGGCGGCATCGTTGTTTGGCTCCGGGTAGGTGTAAATGCAGATGCTCTGCCATACCGCGTTTGAGTTGTTGGCCATCCAAATGAAGTCTTTGCCGCGCTTGGAGTGTGTCATGTCCGCAGGCACCAACATGTCGCAACCTATGTCGCTCATCACAGTTTCCGTTGCCTCGGCATTGTAGTGCCTGCGCAGTCGCTTTATTTCTGCGTTTGTCTCAAACTGCCATATAAGCCTTTCAATGGCCGTTGCCACCCTCTCTTTGTCTTTTTCCAGTTGGCGTGTCGATAGAGTATTGACATAGACGATAAGTTGCGGACTGGCATACACGTCTTTTTCGTATAATATTTCTGTAGTCCTGTGTCCTGTGTCGTATGTCGTGGCCATTACTATGCAGCGGGCATATCGCGTGGTCTGGTTCAGTGTTGTCGCCCTACTGAGCGACACGTCAAACGATTTTTCGCTTTGCGGCAGCCCCATTGCAGGTGTTTCCAATGCGGCTCTCAGCAGTGCCAGTGCGGTGTCGTTTGCCGCCACAGCCACCACTTCGTATGGTTTTCCGCCGCTTTGCGGTCTCAATGGAATCTTTCTGTCGCACGATGCAAGCACTGCAAACACGGCTACCACAGCCGCTATGGCATTGGTGCATTGGTGCAGTGTGGCTTTCTCGGTTGTCATGTGGTGGCTTCCGTTTTCCGCGCCGTGGACAGAAGTCCGCAGGCGGCCAATATGTCTTGTCCGCGGCTAGCCCTTATGGTGGTGAACACGCCGTGGCGGGTCAAGTAATCGCGCATCTCTTCCATCTTGGCTTCATCGGCTTCACGGAAGTCTGCGCCCGATATCCGGTGGTAGCGGATAAGGTTTACGCGGCATCTCAGACCGCGCAACAGCTTCGCCGTCTCGCGGGCGTGTAGCGGAGAATCGTTCTCGCCGCCAAAAACGATGTACTCAAACGATAGCCTGCGCTGGCCGCTGAAGTCGTGTTGCCGCAGCAGTGCCACCACTTCCTTTATGCCCATCTGCCCCTCTGCGGGCATCAGCCGGCGGCGTTGTGCCGCTATCGGGGTGTGTAGGCTTATGGCCACATGGCACCGGCTCTCGTTGAGAAAGCGTTCAAGTTTGCCCTTTATCCCCACGCTGCTTACAGTTATGCGCTTCGGACTCCATGCGTAACCGTAGTCGGCGGTGAGTATTTCGGTTGCTCGCAGTACGTTGTCGATGTTGTCGAGGGGCTCGCCCTGTCCCATGAACACGATGTTGGTCAGCTGTTCGCGTTCGGGTAGGGAGTACACTTGGTTCAATATGTCGGAAACTGTCAGGTTCCCCTCAAAGCCTTGCCTGCCTGTCATGCAAAACGTACATCCCATCTTGCACCCCACTTGCGACGACACGCATAGCGTCGCCCTCTCGTTTTCGGGTATGAACACAGTTTCCACAAACTTGCCAGAAGCGGTGGGGAACAGATATTTCACCGTGCCATCCACCGAAGTCAACCGTTCCACAGGTGCCATCGCGCCTATTGTGCATGTCTCTGCGAGGCGTGCGCGGTTGGCTTTCGATATGTTGGTCATGCTGTCGATGCTGTCGGCGTGCTTGCCGTAAATCCACTGCGCCATCTGTTTGCCCACGAAGCCCGGCATGGCGAGTTGTCGGGCGGTGGCCGTCAGCTCGTCAAGCGTCATGCCCATCAGTTTCTTCTTGTGGTTTACCATTTCAAATTCATCATAAAAATGTGTGGCATTGTCCGTTTGCGGCAGTGGGCAAAGCCTTGCCGGTCATCGGCACGGTTGTCTCGTGCAGGCGAAGTCAGGCGTCATGCCTGTAAGGTCTTTCCACAGACACAGCCAAACTAATGCAAAGTTAATGTAAATTAGCCGAATGCCCAAATAATTAAGCGTTTTTATGGCATAATGCACCGCTTTGGACTCTGCAAATGAAAAGCTAATCCCAGATGCCTGTATCGGGCCTCGCCAGCCAAAGATGGCAGCAATGTTTAGTCCGTCAGATTCGTCTGTTACGTTTTTTTTGCCTACCTTTGCCCGAAGATATGCCGCACATGGGAACGTTGTGGACAGTCCGATGTCCGATGGACATGGAGGCATATGCACGAAAAGCAAAAGGACAGATACAATGACAGGAAAGACAGACTGCTTCATCGCCTGCCTCAACGCCGAGACTGCGGGAGGCATGGTTGCCGCATTGCATGATTGCCCGGACGTGGGAGGCATCACTCTGCTCATGCCCGGCGACGCAGACGGCAGGACAACAATACCCGAAGGATGCGACACCGCAGCTGTGGATGGCTTTGCCTGCACTGACGCTGTGGCTCTGATGGCTGAAAAGGCCATATCCGATTACGTGCTGATATGCACCAGTCCCGTGGTCGTGGAGATATGGGCGGAGGCTGTGGAGCGCCTGATAAGGGTGGCCATCGACTCGGCCTCCGCCATGGTATATGCCGACCGTTATGTCATGGCAGACGGCAAGCGCAGGCCACATCCCGTCATCGACTATCAGGCGGGAAGCATACGTGACGACTTCGACTTCGGCTCTCTGATATTGGTGAAAGCCGACTTGCTGCGCAAATACGCCAAGCACGCCGCCACAAGGCCGCGATACCGTTATGCCGCACTGTATGACCTGCGTTTATTTCTAAGCCGTGAAGGCCGCATAACGCACCTTAACGAATACCTGTACACAGAGCATGAGACAGACATGCGGGCGAGCGGAGTCAAACAGTTTGACTACGTGAACCCGACCAACCGCGACGTGCAGGCCGAAATGGAGCATGTGGCCACAGCCCACCTGTCGGCTATCGGAGCGCTCGCAGACACCCATAACTACCCTGACCCCGACTTCGAGGAGCAACATTTCGCCGTCGAAGCGTCGATAGTGATTCCGGTAAGAAACCGCGAACGCACCGTCATGGACGCGGTAGGCAGCGCGCTGTCGCAAGAGACGACATTCGACTTCAACGTCATAGTGGTAGACAACCACTCAACCGATCGCACTACGGAACTACTGCGCGCGGTGGCTGATTCGCGCCTGATACACATCGTGCCACAACGCACGGATCTCGGCATTGGAGGATGCTGGAACGCAGCTATCGACGATGCCCGTTGCGGACGCTTTGCCGTGCAACTCGACAGTGATGACCTATACAGCTCGCCGCACTCCCTGCAACGCATCGTAGAAGCATTCCATGAACAGCGGGCGGCAATGGTCGTGGGGGCTTACCGCCTATGCGACTTCAACCTGGACACACTGCCGCCCGGACTTATAGACCACAGGGAATGGACAGACAGCAATGGACCCAACAACGCGCTGCGCATCAATGGTCTGGGGGCTCCGAGGGCTTTCTTCACGCCGATAGCCAGACAATGGCCGTTTCCCAACACAAGCTATGGCGAAGACTATGCCATGGGACTGCGCATCTCGCGAAGTTACCGCATAGGACGCATCTACGATGAGCTTTACCTGTGTCGTCGCTGGGAGGGTAACAGCGATGCCGCTTTGCCTATAGACAAGATGAACGCCAACAATATGTACAAAGACCGCCTGCGCACATTCGAGATTGCCGCCAGACAACAAGCCAACACCGGGCACTCGCCATCGAATGATGACGACAGCCTGCTGAGATTTTTCCGAAGACAACTGCAAACATGGCCCGAAGCACGCTTGCGCTATCGCAAGCTGCTCGGCGCGCGTTTTCGCGAACTGCCTGTTGGGAGCGTTACTTTGGTTACACAGTGCAATCCCGCACGCATGGTGTCTACCGGGGCGGATGTAAACAGGCAGGCCATAGCCGCCCGTCCATGCTTTCTCTGCGCTGATAACAGACCCGCCGAACAGCTTTCAACGATGATTGGCGACGGCCATGAGCTGCTGGTAAACCCTTTCCCGATACTGCCCGTACACTTTACCATACCATCCTTGCGTCATGAGCGACAGGCCATAAAGGGCAACTTCGGCAGCATGTTGCGAATGGCCGATACTCACACGGCGCTTACAGTGTTTTACAATGGTCCCCGCTGCGGCGCATCGGCTCCGGACCATGCTCACTTCCAAGCAGTGCTTGGGCGGCACCTGCCCATACAGGCAGCATGGGTGCGTCTCAGTCGCAGCCTGAAACCGTTGGCCGCTGCAAGCGGGAGTGATGGGATATGGCATGTGGCCGACTACCCTTGTGCCGCCATAGCCATACGCGCCGCCACCGTCGATACGGGCGAAAAACTCTTCGACACGCTCTACGATGCGCTGCCGCAAGGACAGGATGATGACGAGCCGATGATGAACATAGTGTGCTGGCACAGTGGCGACGGCCTGCTGGCCGTAGTGTTCCCGAGGCGTAAGCACCGTCCTGACTGTTACTATGCCACTGGTGAGGACCGGTTCACCATCAGTCCTGGAGCACTCGACATGGCCGGACTACTTGTCTTGCCATACAGCCGCGACTTCGAGAGAATCACGCCCGGCATTGCCACTGCCATACTGAAGGAAGTGTCATGTTCGGATGATGACATGAAAGCCATTGCGGACAGGCTGAAAAGGAAGTTTGCCTCCGCAACGCAAGAAACAGGAAGAAAGCGGGAACCAACCGTGTCGGTGGGCATCATGAGCCGGCAGAAGATAGAGTTCACCCTGAACACTCCATATACAGCCAAGGGCGAAACCATAATCGGAAGACAAACGGCGGAATTTGCAGATGGCGGAATAGCTTGGAATGGAAGCCAATACCGTGAGCTGACTTTCGTTCCGGCAGACGGCAACTCATCGTTTGCGCTCCACGACGTAACAATCGGTGTAAATTTCCACTGGGAACGCAAGGAGACTCAGACTTTCAATGGCACTTTGCAACTGTTGGTGGAGGCAGGAAACATCATAGCCATCAACCGATTGCCCGCTGAAAGATACTTGGCTTGCGTAATATCAAGTGAGATGCGCGCAACATCATCGATGGAGTTGCTGAAAGCGCACGCCGTAATATCAAGGAGCTGGCTTCTGGCACAGATGGAAAAACGCCACAGGCAACGCACATGTACGGGTAACTTCTTTACATCAGGCAAGCATGAAAACGAGATAATAAAATGGTATGACCGGGAAGACCACGGCCTGTTTGACGTATGCGCCGATGACCATTGCCAACGATACCAAGGGATAACGCGTGCCAACAGCCAATCGGTGGAAGACGCGGTAAGAGCCACTCGCGGACAAATAATAGCCTACGGCGATGAGATATGCGATGCGCGCTTCAGTAAATGCTGCGGAGGGATAACGGAAGAGTTCCAATACTGCTGGGAGGACACGCCCAAGCAATACCTCATGGCCATAAGGGACAACTCCACCACGGCACTGCCCGACCTGACCGACGAGGCGGAAGCAGAACGGTGGATACGCTCTGCGCCCGACTCATTCTGCAACACTCACGACAAGAATGTGTTATCGCAAGTGCTCAACGACTACGACCTGGAGACGCCAGACTTCTATCGGTGGCGCGTGGAATACACACAAGCTGAGCTGGCCGCCATAATAAACATGAAGACAGGTTGCGACTTCGGCCTGATAATCGATCTTACCCCACTCGAAAGAGGCAGGAGCGGACGTATCAGCAAGCTGCGAATTGCAGGCACGAAAAAGCAACTTACCATAGGCAAGGAACTGGAAATACGGCGCACCTTGAGCGAAACCCACCTGTACAGCAGTGCTTTCGTGGTGGATGCGGAAGACATTTGCGACGGCATACCGGCACGTTTCGTGCTCACGGGAGCAGGGTGGGGACATGGTGTTGGTGTGTGCCAGATAGGTGCCGCCGTCATGGGCGAGCAGGGATATACTTACGACCGCATACTGCTCCACTATTACCGCGGAGCCGAGATAAAGGAGATTTACAGATAAGGCGGAGACAACGCCGGAGCAAGAGCCTGAAAAGGACAACACCACAAGAAAACAATGAAACAAAAAAAAGTACTCAATCGCAATCCATGGGCATGGGTGCCCTCGCTGTATTTTGCCGAGGGGATACCTTATGTGGCCGTGATGACCATATCACTTATAATGTATAAGCGGCTGGGGCTGTCGAACGCGGAAATCACCCTTTACACATCGTGGCTTTACTTGCCATGGGTGATTAAGCCCTTTTGGAGTCCTTTCATTGACATAATGAAGACCAAGCGATGGTGGATACTGTCCATGCAGCTGCTCGTTGGAGCCTCGCTGGGCGGCGTTGCCTTTACCATACCGACAGACTGGTGGCTGCAAGGCACTTTGTTTTTCTTCTGGATGATGGCTTTTTCGAGCGCGACCCACGACATAGCCGCCGATGGGTTTTACATGATGGGACTCGACCACCACCAGCAAGCGTGGTTTGTGGGCATCCGCTCCACGTTCTACCGCATAGCCACTATCTTCGGGCAGGGTGTCTTGGTGATGATTGCCGGCAACTTGGAAGTGCTGACCCGCAGCGTGAGGTACTCGTGGAGTCTGATGTTTTACTTCATGGCTGGATTGTTCATCGCTTTATGGCTCTACCACAATTGGGTGCTGCCTCACCCCGCAGAAGACAGCGAGCGAGGCAAGAGGGGCGCAGCCGTACTTGTGCGTGAGCTGGGACTTACGGTCAAGACATTTTTCACCAAGCCACAAGTAGTGGCGGGGATATGCTTCATGCTGTTCTACAGGATGCCCGAGGGACTGCTTGCCAAGGTGTCGGCACTGTTCCTGATCGATGCCGGCCACAATGGAGGACTTAGTCTTTCGCCCGCCGAATATGGATTAGTTCAAGGCACAGTGGGAGTAATAGGCTTGACCTTGGGCGGCATATTGGGTGGCATGGCGGCTGGGCGCGATGGTCTGAAGCGGTGGCTGTGGCCAATGGTGTGCGCCATTACGCTGCCCGATGCAGTATATGTCTACCTTAGCTATGCCATGCCCGACAACCTATTGGTAATCAATGCCTGTGTGTTCACGGAACAGTTTGGCTATGGCTTCGGCTTCTCCGCCTACATGCTATACCTTATCTATTACAGTCAAGGCGAACACAAAACCTCTCATTACGCCCTCTGCACGGCTTTCATGGCCTTGTCAATGATGATTCCAGGTCTCTTTGCCGGCGCTCTCCAAGAAGCCGTAGGCTACCGGATGTTCTTCATCATTGTGATGGTCGCATGTTCAATGACGTTCGTCGTGGCCGCATTCTTGAAGATTGACCCGGACTTTGGCAGGCGCAATACAGATACGCGCAGCGATGGAAAATCGGCCACACCCCGGGATTCTCGTGCAAACGAATAGGCTTCAATGATTGCGAGCGGAATTAGCTTATAGGAGTCGTGCGGAGTCGGAGCGAAGATAGTTCGGGAACAAGATGGGTGCGCGCAAAAAAGAGTTAAAAACGATGGCCGCAGTGTTTCAATGACATCCAAAATGAGTATCTTTGCAAAATAAACATGCACCAAACAAAAGATGTGAAAGCGTGAAGATAAAGGATGTCATGAATGCCCTTGAACAATTCGCGCCTCTGCCTTTGCAGGAAGACTGGGACAATGCCGGCCTGCAAATAGGATTGACGGGGGTGGAAGCATCAGGGGCTTTATTGTGTCTTGACGTTACAGAGCGCATCGTGGATGAGGCAGTGGCCAAGGGTTGCAACTTGATTGTCTCGCACCACCCGCTATTGTTTCGCGGACTAAAGCAGGTAAGCGATGCGGACTATGTGCAGCGTACGGTGACGAAAGCCATCGAAAAGCGGGTGGCCGTGGTGTCGATGCACACCAACATGGACAACGCCAGGGGCGGAGTGAATTTCAAGATGGCAGAGAAGATGGGCTTGGAATGCGTGCGGTTCTTTGCGTCCAAGGCCGGAGGAGTGGATGCCGGCAGCGGTGTCGTGGGCGACCTGCCCGAGCCGATGGCATCCGATGACTTCGTTATCTTCCTCAAGAAGCGGTTTGAGGTAGAGTGTGCCATGTGCAACGAGCTGTTGCGTCGCCCAATACGGCGCGTGGCTGTCTGCGGCGGTGCCGGCGATTTCCTGTTGGAAGAGGCGATGGGGGCGGGTGCCGACGCTTTCGTGACAGGCGAAATGCATTACCATGTCTACTTCGGACACGAACAGCAGATACAGATATGTGTCATAGGCCACTACCAGAGCGAGCAATACACGAGTGAAATATTTAAATCAATAATCAAAGAAGCGTGCCCCGGCCTGCCGCTGTTTGTGGCAGAAACGGACACTAATCCAATAATTTACTTATAATATGGCAAAGAAAGATCCTACAGATTTGTCGGTTGAAGAGAAGCTGAATGCACTCTACCAACTCCAGACCACATTATCGGCCATCGACGAAAAGAAAGCACTTAGGGGCGAACTACCCCTCGAGGTGCAAGACTTGGAAGACGAGATAGAAGGCTTGACCATACGCATAGAGAAGATAAAGAAGGAGATTGATGAATTTCAGAAAGCCGTAAGCCAAAAGAAAGCTGAAATCAACGAGGCTCAAATCAGCGTGAACCGCTACAAAGAGCAGCTTGAGGATGTCAAAAACAATAGGGAGTACGACACGCTGAGCAAGGAAATAGAGTTTCAGTCGCTTGAGATAGAGCTGTGCAACAAGAAGATACGCGAAGCACAAACACGCATTGAAGAGAAAGCCAATGAGCTTCAGGAGAATGAGGAAATCATAAAGGAACGCCAGAACGACCTCGAAGTGAAGAAAGGCGAACTTGACGAAATAATGGAGGAGACTCGTGCCGAAGAAGAGAAGCTGAAAGAAAAGGTGACGGAGCTCGAGGCCAGGATAGAACCGAGGTTGCTCACTTCGTTCAAGCGAATACGCAAAAACGCCCGCAACGGCCTGGGAATTGTTTATGTGCAACGCGATGCCTGTGGCGGATGCTTCAACAAGATACCGCCCCAGAGACAGTTGGATATCAAGATGCATAAGAAAATAATAGTTTGCGAGTATTGTGGCCGAATTATAATAGACCCGGAATTGGCAGGAGTCAAGTCTGACAAGGTGGTTGACGATAAAAAGAAAGCGTCAACGCGCAAGCGTGTCATCCGCAAGACAGTGAAAAAGGCGGACGATGGCGTGATTCCTGAGGCTGAATGAGAAGCCACTGCGACATTGCTATCTTCGGACGGCAGGCAATGCGCCTGTCGCCCGAATTTGTTTTGTGATAGTATGACTAAGCTTACTGCATGCGCTTCGGCATAGTGTCTATAAAATCCTGAAAGTTCATTCCCTGGGTATATTGTGTGGCAGAATGTGTGTCACAGCGCATCGTGTTCCGATGTTTGTGGGTTTTACGGATATTCATCAAACAAAAAATCGCGCTAAAGGCACATTTCTCGAATAAAATATGTATCTTTGCAAATTAGAAGCCTTATGCGGCTCGCGCGATACAATCCAATCGCGCCACCAATGGGCTTCGATAGAAGTAAATGAAAGCTTCTGAGTTACAAAGTGTCAAGCAGAGGTACAACATCGTGGGAAACTGCGAGGCGTTGAATCATGTGCTCGATGTTGCCTTGCAGGTGGCACCGACCGACCTTAGTGTGCTCATAGTTGGCGAAAGTGGTGTCGGAAAGGAAGTGATACCGCGCATAATACACGACAATTCGCCGCGCCGTCGCGAGAAATACTTCGCGATAAACTGCGGTTCCATCCCGGACGGAACAATAGACAGCGAGCTGTTCGGGCACGTGAAAGGCTCTTTTACAGGCGCAATCAATGACAGCCCGGGCTACTTTGGCGTGACCAACAAGGGCACCCTGTTCCTTGATGAGGTGGGAGAACTGCCATTAGCCACACAGGCGCGCTTGTTGCGGGTGCTCGAAACGGGCGAATACATACCTGTGGGTGCCACCGAAGTAAAAAAAACCGATGTGAGGATAGTGGCTGCCACGAACGTCAACATCCGCAAGGCTATTAGTGAGGGGCGCTTCCGTGAAGACCTTTATTATCGTCTCAACTCCATTCCCATCCAAATGCCGCCATTGCGTAACAGGGGGGAAGACATCGTTTTACTGTTTCGCCTGTTTGCCATGGAGATGGCGGAGAAGTATAAAATGGAAAAAGTGACGCTCACCGATGATGCCAAACAGATGCTGATGAGATATAAGTGGCCTGGCAACGTGCGGCAACTCAAGAACATAACAGAACAGATATCAATACTGAACCCGGAGCGGGTGATAACCCCGGAAATATTGGCCAACTACATTCCGATAGACCAAGAGAGCACTCAATTGGCTACTACTGGCAGCAATGGCGGACAGAATTTTGAGTCGGAACGCGAACTGTTATATAAAATACTGTTCGAACTGCGTAGCAATGTGAGTGACTTGCGCCGTGAAATGAGCGCCATGAAAGAGCGGATGGAAAGGGTAAAAGTAGGCGAGAGTGGGCACAACATCGAAAACGCTCTGCAGGTAAGCAATCACCCCGCGGCTATATCCCCGCAGCAAATATACTTACAGCAACCAAAGCCAATGGTGGAGGAAGCCATAGCTGAGGAATATGTGGAACCGGAGAATTTGAACCTCAATGTCATAAACCGACAGATGCTCGAGAAAGCCCTTGAGCGCAATGGTGGAAACCGTAAGAAAGCTGCCTTGGAATTAGGCATCTCAGACCGGACGCTGTACAGGCGCATCAAGCAATACGGACTGGAATGACTGCGCAATACCAACGATAACCAAGACGACGATTAAGGAAAGGGCAAACAAAAAACACATGACAGTGACATCGACATACATCCGGAGAATTGCGGGCGAGAGCCGAAAGCGCGTGATGCACAGGGCTATCGTCGTGTGTGTCATGGCCATGTTGATGTGGTCGTGCTCCATATCATACAAGTTCAACGGTGCAAGCATCGACTATTCCAAGACCAAGACTATACAGATAGCCGACTTTCCTATACGCTCAAGTTATGTATGGGGGCCGATGGCCAGTATATTCAACAATGAGTTGAAAGATATCTTTGCCAATCATACGAAGCTGATACAAGTTAGACGCAATGGCGACATGAAGATAGAGGGCGAGATAACACGTTATGAACAGCGTAATAAGTCGGTGTCGAGCGATGGCTATTCATCGCAGACGGAATTGACAATGACAGTGAATGTGCGCTTCACCAACAATGCCAACCACACGGAAGACTTCGAAAGGCAGTTCTCCGCGTCGGCCACATACGACAACAGCCAGACACTCAACTCCGTGCAAGAAGAACTCGTTACGCAGATGGTGGAAGACATAACGGATGCTATATTCAACGCGACGGTGGCAAACTGGTAACTAACAGTGACCAAATGGAAATAACGGAGCTAATACAACACCCGGAAAAACTTGATAGGGAGACTATCTACGAGTTACGATGTATGCTGGCACTGTATCCTTATTTCCAGTCGGCACGGCTTCTCTTGCTCCAAAACCTATATCTGCTCCACGACCCATCGTTTGATGAAGAATTGCGTCGCGCAGCCATCTACATCACAGACCGCACTGTGATTTTTCAACTCGTAGAGGCCGCCCACTACAAGATAAACACGCAACAAAAGGACAAACATACCAAGGAGGCAAAAGAGGGGAAAGGCAATCGCACGCTGTCACTAATAGACAACTTCCTCGAATCTATACCAAAAGCCGCAGAAGAAGATAAAAAAGAAAAGAAAAGACGGCGGCCTACGCCTGCTGATGCCGCAGTGGACTATGTGGCATATTTGCTCGAAAGTGAGGATGTATATGCCGATGAGGGCAATGAAGAGACAAAACCACTGAAAGGCCAAAGTCTCATAGATGATTTCATAGAGAAAGACAAAGGCAAGATAGTGCTCAACGATGAACCGCAGTTTGTGCCGGAAATAGACGAACGCGGAGGAAAAGAAGACAAAGATAGCGACGAAAGCTATTTCACGGAAACATTGGCGCGCATATACATAAAACAGGGTCGATATTCAAAGGCTCTGGAAATTATTCAGCGATTAAGTTTGAATTATCCAAAAAAAAATGCTTACTTTGCAGACCAAATACGATTTTTGAATAAATTAATAATAAACAACAATAAAAACAAGTAGAAAAATGTACACTTTATTCGTAATTCTCATCTGTGTGGCAGCTCTGCTCATGATAGTCATCGTACTCATACAGGAATCCAAGGGGGGAGGATTATCATCAAACTTCGCATCTTACAACCAGATAGGAGGCGTGCGTAAGACTACTGATTTAATCGAGAAGACCACATGGGGCTTGGCCATCGCCATGGTGGTCATAAGCATAGCTTGCGCATACGTGGCTCCGGTGGCCACCACGGAAAAATCAGTGATGGAAGGCATCGAGAACCCAACGACCAACCCAAACAATCTTCCTGGCTTTGGAGCAAGCCAAACAAAAGAGGCAACTCCTGCAAATGACATACAACAGGCTGCTTCGACAGGCGACGATGCGCAATCAAATGCGCCTGCCGCTGCACAAACTGAATCTGCGCAGTAAGCAAAATAACGAATAAATGCGAAAAAGTGCGTGATTTGTTTGGCCATTCCAAACAAATCACGTATCTTTGCACTCGCTTTCGGGCAGAGACATGGTGGATGTAGTTCAGTTGGTTAGAGCGTCAGATTGTGGTTCTGAATGTCGTGGGTTCGAGCCCCACCCTCCACCCTTTAAAAAGTGCAAGCGGAGTCCTTACAAATTGCAGGATTCCGCTTGTTTTATGTTTATATACCCGTTGACTATACATTAGACTTTGATTGGGTCAGTAGATTTTTAG
>CAZKMT010000004.1:0-70365 GCA_964554115.1 uncultured Prevotella sp. | reverse complement strand
TACAATGCTGCGTGCGTTGCGAAATATTTTTACAAAATACGGCTTTCCGCAACATGACGGACACGCGATGCAGACGGCTCATCGGTAGCATCGCAGCTGTTCATTGTTCTTTTATCGAGCCTTGGAACGACGCAAAAAGGCTTCGTCCGCCACGCATATGACGGCAGTACAAAGATATTGTGCATCCCGCAAGCCGACATGAAAAAAACTTTGCGAAAACGCGCAAATATTCAAATGAAAACACGAAAAAACACGTTTGTCGCAGGCAAACGACCAGCTCCACAATATTAAAGTTAAATATCCGAAAGGCTAAGCGATATTCGCCATTTTATAGTTAATTTTGCAGCCGTGAGAAAAAAGACATTAATATTTTTGATGCTTTTCGCTTTCATGTTCATGATGGCGGCCACTCCGCCATACCGCATCGGCAAAAACGATGAAAGCTCTCTCGATACTGCCACCGCAGACAGCGCGAACGTCTCACTGGCATTGGAGAAAATGGATGGCGTACCACTATTCGACAGCACCACCCTTGCTGCGTATAAGACAATCATTGGCAACATACCATCTTCCACAAACAAGGACAATGCCTACGATGGCCCGGACACCACGAAGATGGACTCGCTGCAATTGGCCATCTATCGCCACAACAAGGCCATCGATGACTCACTTGCTTTCGACAGCCTAAACCGCCAAAAAAAGAACGGCATTGACGCACCCGTGATTTACTCCGCAGAGGATTCGCTCATCTACGAGGGAGAGACGGGGCTTGCATTCCTATTCGGCGACTCTCACGTGCGCTACGAAAACATGGATTTAAAGAGCGAGAAAGTGTCAATGTCGATGGACAGCAGCCTTGTGCATGCCACAGGAGCGAGGGATTCCACCGGCTCTTTCTATGGCACTCCGGTGTTCGTGATGGGCAACGACACATACGAGAGCGACACGATGTCGTTCAATTTCAAGACGAAAAAAGGATTCATAAGCGAGGTTTACACAGAGCAGCAAGACGGTTACCTGACCAGTGAACAGTCGAAACGGACATCTACGGGCGAACTATACCTGCAACACGGGCG
Source organism: uncultured Prevotella sp. (assembly GCA_964554115.1). Lineage (GTDB taxonomy): Bacteria > Bacteroidota > Bacteroidia > Bacteroidales > Bacteroidaceae > Prevotella. Next base: position 69,289 of record CAZKMT010000004.1, on the reverse strand, counting down.
TTACACCACATGCGAACTGTCGCACCCCGACTTCTATTTAGCCCTCTCGAGAGCCAAAGTTCGCCCCGGCAAAGACGTGGTGTTCGGCCCCGCCTACCTCGTCGTAGCCGATGTGCCGCTCCCGATAGCCATACCTTACGGGTTCTTCCCTTTCACCAAAAGTTATTCGAGCGGGTTCATCATGCCCACCTATGGCGACGAAACTGACCGAGGCTTCTACCTGCGGGATGGCGGTTACTACTTCGCCATTAGCGACAAGATGGACCTGAAAGTGCTCGGCGAGATTTACACCAAGGGATCATGGGGCTTGTCGGTAGCCTCGAATTACCGTAAGCGATACCGCTTCAGCGGCAGTTTTTACGCAAGCTACCAGAACACCATAGACGGCGAGAAGAACATGCCCGACTATTCGAAGCAGACAAGCTTCAAGATACAGTGGAGCCATCGCCAGGACGCAAAGGCCAATCCCTACCGAACGCTGTCGGCAAGCGTCAACTTTGCCACGAGCAGCTATGAGCGCAACAACCTCACGAGCATGTACAACCCGCAGAGTTACACACAAAGCACGAGGACGTCATCGGTGAGCATGTCAAACACATTCTCAAACATCGGCCTCACGATAAGCACCACGATGAACTTAAACCAAAGGGTGCAAGACTCAACGATATCTCTTACGCTGCCCGACGTAAACATCTCGCTGAGCCGTTTCTATCCGTTCAAGCGGAAAAAAGCGGCCGGAAAGGAACGCTGGTATGAGAAAATATCCATGAGTTACACCGGACAGCTCACCAACGAGATAACGACAAAGGAGAACCTGCTGCTGCACTCCAGACTGACGCGCGACTGGCAGAACGGCATGAACCACAGCATACCCATCAGTGCCAACTTCACCCTTTTCGGTTATCTCAGCATCAGTCCCTCGTTCACGTTTACAGACCGCATGTACACCAACAAGGTGATGCGCTCATGGGACGAGACTTCCCAAACAGAAGTGACCGACACCATAGACGGCTTTTACAACGTGTACAACTGGAACCTGAGCGTGTCGGCATCGACAAAGCTCTATGGATTCTACGTCCCATGGAAAAAACTATTCGGCAACAAGATTTTTGCCATACGCCATGTGTTCACTCCCCAGGTCTCGTTCAGCTACGCTCCCGATTTCAGCGCCGAACGCTACGGATATTACGAAACCTACCAACGCACTGACACAGCAGGCAACGTATCGCTCGTCACATACTCGCCATACTCCAACGGAGCATTCGGCGTGCCGAGCCAAGGCAAGACGGGCAGCATCTCAGTGGACATCTCGAACAACATCGAAATGAAAGTGCGGTCGGACAAAGACTCAACCGGCTACAAGAAAATAAGCATAATCGACGAGCTGGGGGCAAGCATGTCGTACAACATGGCCACCAACATCAGGCCGTGGAGTGACCTTTCCACACGCATAAGGCTGAAACTGACCAAAAGCTACACATTCAGTCTGAACGCAACATTTGCCACGTATGCCTACGTGCTAGACGAAGACGGCAATCCGGAAGTGAGCGATCACATTACACGATACAGCCAAGGCAAATTCGGACGCTTCCAAGGCATGTCGCAGAACCTGTCGTACACGCTCGACAACAACAAGGTGATGAACTTCATAAAGCGACTGAAAGGCGAGAGAGTGAAAAAGGATGAATACGGAAACGACGCTCCAGAGGAGGACGATGACTATTACGAGCGTGAGACAAACGAAGACAAGACCCTCCAGGAAGGCCAGCGCGGAGCACGCAAAAAAGACGCAGGCAAGGCCGAGACCGATGAAGACGGCTACATGAAGTTCAGCATGCCGTGGTCACTGAGTTTCGGATACGGCATAACCATGCGCGAAAACCAGTCGGGCAACTTCAACTACGACAAGATGCGTTATCCTTACTCATTCACCCAAACGCTCAATGTCAGCGGAAACATACGCCTAAGCGACGGGTGGAACATCAGCTTCTCGTCGGGCTACGACTTTGTGAACAACAAGATATCCATGACCACGGCATCGCTCAGCCGCGACCTGCACTGCTTCAACATGTCGTGTTCCGTGGTGCTATCCCCCTACACGAGCTACAACTTCTCTTTCCGCTGCAATGCGGCGACACTCACCGATGTGCTCAAATACGACAAGCGAAGCAGCTACAGCAACGCCGTGCAATGGTACTGACAGCAAGGCAAACTCAATTTCCAAAACCAAGCTATATGTCAGGGCTACCTGCCATCATAAAGACTCTTGCACCGATACTCTAGTTGCGGGCATAATGACACTTTTGTTCAAGCGGCTGAAGCAAGCCGTCAGTGCCGGGTTACATCGTGGCGGGGTTCATCGTCAGCCCACAATCCCCAGTCCTCAATTTCTCTGTGGTGGCAGACGAAGCCAACGTACAGACGTTGGTCTCGGGCAGCACAAGTTTGCCGGAAGGGTGTTTAAATGTGTTCAGGCGTAATTATGTCCGCAATTGCCGCGAGGTGTTCACCATTCTTGCGCACACGGCTCACGATGGGAGTGCGCATTTTTGTAAAGATATTTCGCAACGCTGAAACGTCTTACGCCCGCATCCAACACACGCTGTAAACACTTGATTGTCAGATGGTTTGCTATATGTGTCGTTTCATGGTGCAAAACGGCCCGTTTTAGATGATGAAACAGGCCGTTTCACAAGCCAAAACGGCCTGTTTCGCAGCGCGAAAAGGCAACCACGACCCGATGCGTCACTTGTTTGTAAACATTATTTACTCCAATGCTTCGGATAAATGCAACAGTCAGGAAACCGCAAATCTCTCCGTCAATGCCTTTTGAAAAAGGCATTGCGCCACACGCCAAATCACTTGCGGCCACTTCGGACATCATATAATAAAAGCAAAAAAAGGATGTACATTCAAAATAAATTATTATTTTTGCAGTTACAACAGAGAATAAAGAGACATTATGAATGTTTTAGAACTGAGCGAACAGGAGATTGGCAGACGCCAAAGCCTGCAAGAGCTGCGTGACATGGGCATCAATCCGTATCCGGCCGCCGAATATCCCACCAACGCTTTTTCCACCGACATAAAGGCAAACTTCCGTGACGAGGAGGAGACACGGCAGGTGTGCATAGCCGGTCGTATGATGAGCCGCCGTGTCATGGGCAAGGCCAGCTTTGCAGAACTGCAAGACTCAAAAGGAAGAATACAAGTTTACATCACCCGCGACGACATCTGTCCGGGCGAAAACAAGGACTTATATAATAAGGTATTCAAGCGCCTGCTCGACATCGGCGATTTCATCGGAGTGAAAGGCACCGTGTTTCGCACACAAACCGGCGAAATTTCGGTACACGCCACAGAACTGACGCTACTGTCGAAAAGTCTCAAGCCGCTGCCAATAGTGAAATACAAGGACGGCGTGGCCTACGACAAGTTCGACGACCCTGAACTGCGCTATCGCCAACGATACGTTGACTTGGTGGTGAACGAGGGCGTAAAGGACACTTTCTTGCAGCGCGCCACAGTGATACGCACCATACGCCGGGTGCTCGATGAGGCAGGGTACACAGAGGTAGAGACCCCGACACTGCAAACCATCGCGGGCGGGGCGAGCGCCAAGCCGTTCATAACGCATTTCAACGCGCTCAACACAGACATGTACATGCGCATTGCCACCGAGCTGTATCTGAAGCGGCTCATTGTCGGCGGCTTCGAGGGTGTCTACGAGATTGGGAAGAACTTCCGCAACGAAGGCATGGACCGCAACCACAATCCGGAGTTCACTTGCATGGAGCTATACGTGCAATACAAGGACTACAACTGGATGATGTCTTTCACTGAGCGGCTGCTCGAACAAGTGTGCATAGCCGTCAACGGAAAGCCCGAGCGCGAGATAGACGGCAACATGGTCAGCTTCAAGGCTCCATACCGCAGGCTGCCCATACTCGATGCCATAAAGGAAAAGACGGGCTACGACCTGACAGGCATGGACGAAAGCCAAGTGCGCGAAGTGTGTGGCAAGCTCGGCATGGAGACAGACGCGACGATGGGCAAGGGAAAGCTCATCGATGAGATATTCGGCGAGTTCTGCGAGGGCTCATTCATACAGCCCACGTTCATAACCGACTACCCGGTCGAAATGTCGCCGCTCACGAAGATGCACCGCTCGAAGCCCGGACTGACCGAAAGATTCGAGCTTATGGTCAACGGCAAGGAGCTGGCCAACGCCTATTCCGAGCTTAACGACCCCATAGACCAGGAGCAACGCTTCGTCGAACAGATGCGGCTGGCCGACAAGGGCGACGACGAGGCCATGGTGATAGACCACGACTTTCTCCGCGCCCTGCAATACGGTATGCCGCCAACGAGCGGCATCGGCATCGGCATCGACAGGCTCGTGATGCTCATGACAGGCAGGACTTTCATACAAGAAGTGCTCTTTTTCCCGCAGATGCGCCCGGAAAAGAAAGCTCCGCGCAGCAATGCGGCGGAGTGGGCCGCCGTGGGCGTACCCGCAGAGTGGGTGCCGGTGCTCAACAAGTGCGGCTACTACCTCGTGCAAGACATCAAGGACGTGAATCCACAGAAGCTGCAAATGGACGCCTGCGGGGTCAACAAAAAATATAAATTAGGCTATGACAATCCAAGCGTGGAAACATTCGCAGCCTGGATTGAAGCCGCCAACAGGTAATGGCCACGGCGTATCCGGCCACACAAAGTGCACGCACACACGGCGCACACGCCAACAGTGGCGCGGTGTAAAGAACATGTCGCAAAAGGCGCGGTTCGGAACGCCAACAAAGAGAAACAATGTTCGACTGCGGAAAAATAGCAATCATAGGAGGAGGCAGTTGGGCCACGGCCATAGCCAAGATTGTGGTGGGACACACTCACCACATCGGATGGTACATGCGGCGTGACGACCGCATAGAGGATTTCCGCCGGTTGAGCCACAACCCGGCATATCTGATGAGCGTGAGGTTCAACATCGACGAGGTGTCCTTTTCGAGCGACATCAACAAAATAGTAGACAACTACGACACACTGGTGTTCGTAACGCCCTCGCCATACATCAAAAACCATCTCAAGAAGCTGAAAGTAAGGCTGAAAGACAAATTCGTGGTGACGGCCATCAAGGGCATCGTGCCCGACGAAAACCTCGTTTGCTCCGAATATTTCCACCAAGTCTACGATGTGCCCTACGAGAATCTGTCATGCCTCGGAGGTCCATCGCACGCCGAAGAGGTAGCACTTGAGAGACTGTCGTACCTCACCGTGGGCTGTGCCGACCTTGAGAAAGCACAGGCTTTCGCCGACATACTGGCCAGCGAATACATAAAGACGAAAATCAGCGACGACGTAATCGGCATTGAATACTCGTCGGTGCTGAAGAACGTCTATGCCATAGCGGCAGGCATCTGCAGCGGACTTAAATTCGGAGACAACTTCCAAGCTGTGCTGATGGCCAACGCCGTGCAAGAAATGTCGCGCCTGCTTACCGCCGTACACCCCATAGAGCGCAACGTCTACGATTCCGTCTACCTCGGCGACTTGCTCGTGACGGGCTATAGCAACTTCTCGCGCAACCGCACGTTCGGCACCATGATAGGCAAGGGCTACAGTGTGAAGAGCGCGCAAATAGAGATGGAAATGATTGCCGAAGGCTATTTCGGCACGAAGTGCATGAAGGAAATCAACCGCCACCTGCACGTAAACATGCCCATACTTGATGCCGTCTACAACATCCTTTACGAGCGCATCAGCCCGCAAGTAGAGATAAAACTGCTCACAGACTCGTTCAGGTAACCGCACGGCGGCACGTCATCATGGGCAACAAGGCGCAAAGGAGATGGAGCATAAAAACATTATCAAAATACAAACACAATGAAAACCATCAGCTTAGACATCACCAAGGCCACATCTTTCCTACCGGAAGGCGCAATTGAGGCCTACAAACCAAAAGTGAACGAAGCGCGCAAAGCCCTCGAAGATGGCACGTGTCCCGGCAACGATTTCCTCGGCTGGCTCCATCTTCCGACATCCACCACGCCGGCGTTCCTGAAAGAAATACAAGAGTGTGCCGACACGTTGCGCGCACACTGCGACACTGTCGTTGTGGCAGGCATCGGCGGCAGCTATCTCGGAGCGCGCGCCGTCATCGAAGCCCTCAGCAACTCGTTTGCCTGGCTTGCCGCCGACAAGAAAGCCCCTACCATCATATTTGCCGGCAACAATATCGGCGAAGACTATCTATCCGAACTGACCGACTATCTGAAAGGGCGCAAGTTCGGCGTCATCAACATATCCAAGTCGGGCACGACGACAGAGACTGCGCTCACGTTCCGCCTGCTCAAGAAGCAATGCGAAGAGCAACGCGGTAAAGAAGAGGCGCGCAAAGTGATAGTGGCGGTGACAGACGCCAACAAAGGAGCGGCCCGGGCGGCCGCCACGAAAGAGGGCTACAGCACTTTCGTCATTCCCGACAATGTAGGCGGACGCTTCTCCGTGCTCACGCCCGTGGGGCTGCTGCCCATCGCCTGCGCCGGATATGACATAGAGCAACTTATCGGAGGTGCCGCCGACATGGAAAAAGACTGCTCCATAGATGTGCCTTTTGAGCAGAATCCCGCTGCCATTTATGCCGCAGTGCGTAACGCGCTATATGCGGAGGCAGGCAAGAAAACAGAGATAATGGCAAACTACCAGCCCAAGCTCCATTACTTCAGCGAGTGGTGGAAACAGCTATACGGCGAGAGCGAAGGCAAAGACGGCAAAGGAATATTCCCCGCAGCGTGTGACTTCACGACCGACCTGCACTCCATGGGACAATGGATTCAGGAAGGCGAACGTACCATTTTCGAAACCGTAATCAGCATTGAGGAGCCAAACAACCAACTACTCTTCCCCGCCGATGATGAAAACCTTGACGGTCTCAACTTCCTTGCGGGCAAACGCATTGACGAAGTAAACAAGATGGCTGAGCTTGGAACCCGCCTGGCTCACGTTGATGGTGGCGTGCCAAACATTAGGATTTGCGTGCCAAAGCTCAACGAACGCTCCATCGGCCAGCTCATTTATTTCTTTGAATTGGCATGCGGAATCAGTGGCAACGTGCTCGGAGTGAATCCATTCAACCAGCCGGGCGTAGAGGCCTACAAGCGAAACATGTTTGCACTCCTCGAAAAACCGGGCTACGAAGCCGAAAGCAAGGCCATCAAAGAGAGGCTCGCCAAGGAAGCATAACCTACCACACACAAGCCAATGTACGAGAAAGAAATAAATCAATACGTTGAAAAGCACGGCTTTGGGGCTTTATGTCCCAAAGCCGTGCTTTTCGATATGGATGGTGTCCTCTACGACTCCATGCCCAACCACGCTTACAGCTGGCACCGCTCCATGGCGGAATTTGGCATCGACATGACCGAAGCCGAAGCTTACAAGTATGAGGGGATGCGTGGGGTGGAGACCATAAAGCTGAAAGCCCGCGAACAATGGCACCGAGAAATATCCGATGAGGAGTCGCAACACATGTACGAGGAAAAATCACGGATATTCTCCACATGCCCCCAAGCAGAGATAATGGACGGCGTGATAGACCTGCAACGCAAGATAAAAAGAGACGGACTGAAAATAGTTGTCGTGACAGGCAGCGGGCAACACTCATTGCTCAAGAAGATGGAAAAGGACTTCAGCGGACTTGTAAGCCACGAACTCATAGTGTCAAGCTTCGACGTCGCACACGGCAAGCCTAACCCAGAACCTTACCTGAAAGGGCTTGCAAAAGCCGAAGTTGAGCCATGGCAGGCCATAGTGGTGGAAAATGCGCCGCTCGGAGTGCGCGCCGCCGTGAGCGCAAATATATTCACAATAGCCGTAAACACCGGGCCATTGCCATCCGAAATGCTCTATGCCGAGGGAGCAAACCTCGTTTTTGAGCGCATGACCGACCTTCGCGACAGCTGGGAGGGGATTGTGTCGCCATAGCCCGGCGGCAATCGCATCGCGTCATGGCCTCCGGGCGTGCCATCCACACCGCCGTCACTCATCAGCATCGGCATTCGTGTCAAGCTGAGTGTCGCGCTCGATGCTTATCGTGCCATTGTGCGACACAAAAACTATCAACGGTATATATTCGTCTGTCTGCGGGTGGCTTACGCTGGCTGCAAACCTCAAATTCCTGCCATCCACGCAGTCAAACACAAAGCCTTCCAATATTCCAGCATTGCGATATGAATCATCTATATATTTGTCGAACGTGGCTTTCGTGAAAGTTTTCTCAAGGAACACGCTCCCATCGGCTCGCTTTATCGACAATTCTACACGGTTGTCCACAAACTTCTGCCCTGTCTCGTCTGTCACCATGGCCAGACTGTCGTCGGCCTCACGCAGTATGCGGCATGTCAACGTGCCGCCCTCCCATTCCACCTCGCGCGTCTGCGTATAGTCCTGCATACGCACCGGAGCCGTTATTTGCTTCTTCTCTATCTTCGTAGCAATTATCGTGTCACTCTCTTTCTTGCCTCCACAGGCAACAAGGATAAAAGCAAATGACATCACAGCCACTACCGACACTGATAGTTTCATCCGTATTTTCGTTTGGTTTTGGCGCAAAGGTACTAAAAAAAAGCGACAAGCAACGCCCCAATGTCACTTTTTATATGCAGTCAACAAACTCCCACGCCCTACCCACGTACTCTCATTCAGGCTCGTCGACCAATCGGTATGCTGAAATGATTGAAACAAGAAAAAGGGATGTCCCATACAAATGGCACATCCCGAGCTATCCTAAAAATATTTACCCAAAAGTCATTACCCAATTTTTCACCAACGGGCACGCCTGCCCACTTCTTATATTAACCTATAATCACTATAAATTAGACCTAATTCGCTTATTTCTAGTTACGTCCTGAATTGCGCGGACCACCACCTCTGCGATTCTGCATGTCTGACTTGTAAGAATTATATTGGTCTTCCGTCATGATTTCCTGCAATTCCTTGTCATAGGCCTCCATTTTTTCTTGCATTTCCTTGCGCTGTTCCTCGCTCATCTGCGGGCGTTCGGCACGCACAGAATCACCTCCGCCCGGGCCACCGGGGCCTCCTTCGGGACGACCTGAGCCGCCATCACCCCCAGGGCCGCCACCGGGACGTCCGCCACCCTGGCCAGGACCAGGTCCCATCAAGTTGGCATACTTCGTGTTCAACTCGAGCAGCTTCTGCGTCTGCTCCTCATTAAGGCCGTACTTCTCCGCAACGGCCTCTGTGCGCTTTTTGACCATCTCCGTATTGTCGGCACTCTGGTCTTGTGCCATTGCAGTCGCGCCAACCATAATTGCGGCCACTAATCCAAATATTCGTCTTTTCATTTCGTAATATTTTTTTGTTTTCAAATGCCTTTTCGCCTTTTGGTTGCAACCACTAATAAGACGCAGGCAAACCACAGCAGTTTAAAGCCTGACGACCATTTTATCGTTTTTTTAAACGTGTGGACAGCATGTTTGGCATATTTATCGACCAAATGGCAACAAAATAACAGTTTAACAGCTTTCCGAACGTTTTTTTGAATTACCTTTGCATAGGATAAACCGAATCCGACAAAACCGCCATCGCGGCTGTACCGCACATCCGGCAGCGCACTCCACGCGATGTGGCAACCAAGCCCACAAACAACGGGCACGAAGCAACGTCTCACCACGCGGCATAATGCCATCATGCGCGACAACAAACATAACGACATAACCATCCGTCAGAAATAAAGAATGAAACGAACACTGCTCTACATAGCCACAGCTTGCATCGCGATATGGGGATGCTCGCGGCACGACGCCGGCCACACCGACGTGGCCGATGTGGCAACAGACACGCTGCCTACACTCATCATGCAAATACAGAAGTGCTCGCGCCTGTACACAGCGGAATACGACATCCACAAGATTGTGACCTACGATGACATCGTAAGGCTGAAAGGCAACGTGCTTAACCACGACTTCAACATCCGTCTGCCTCTCGGCGACCGCAAGATAGCCATCCCCATCGACGTGAAGCTGAAAGCATACATCGACTTTGAGAACTTCTCCGAACACAATATCGTCCGCCATGGCGACAAGATTACCATAATCCTGCCCGACCCGAAGGTGGCCGTCACCTCAAGCAAAGTGGACCACGCCAACACGAAAGAGTACGTATCGCTGACACGCTCGCACTTCACCGACGCCGAAATGGCTCTCTTCGAACAGCAGGGACGCGCAGCCGTGATTGGCGGCATACCGCGCATGGGCATTATTGAGACCGCCCGCGAAAATGCCGCCCACGTGCTGATACCAATGATAGAGCTTTTGGGCTTCAGCGAGAGCAACATCACCATAACTTTCCGCAAAGATTTCAACGACAGCGACATCAGCAATTTACTCGAAAAAACAACATCCGGCAAATGAAACAAGCAATAAAAAACATTGGCTACGCACGACTCACCATCGTGGCTGTGGCCGTCATTGCGGTTGTGTCACTGGCCTTCTGGATTGGATTCACGGCAATACACAGCAGCGTAGACATCGGCTCTGACAAGAAAATAGGCATGACACCCGAACACATACTGTCAACCAAGGCCATCGGACAGTGGGAACTGCTCTCCATCAGCTACGAAGAGATGGTAGACACCACGCGCACAGGCATATTGCTCGACGACCATTTGGTACGCATCTACTATGGAACCTTGCGCATAGGAATCGACCTTTCCGCCGCAAAGCCGGGGTGGATAACAAGCCATGGCGACTCGGTGAGCGTGATATTGCCACCCATAGGGCTGCTCGACAACGACTTCATTGACGAGACACGCACCGTATCTTTCCATGAAAGCGGGCAATGGACGGCTGCCGACCGCGAGGCTCTATATCGCAAGGCTCACCGTATGATGCTGAGCCACGGCCTCACGCAAGCCAACATCCGCAGCGCGGAAAACAACGCTGACGCACAGTTCCGAAAAATGCTGCGTGCCATGGGCTATGAAAATATTACCATACGCTTCGACAGACAATGACACGCCGGGCCGTTGCCCGGGTCACAATTACAGAAAATGGGCTTCACTCCCGTCACTGACAGGCCGCCGGCCGTGCTCTGCATGGCTGTAAAGAATGTTTACAAACGAGGAAGGCGCGGGACAACGGCTACCGATTCGCCTTGCAAAACGGCTCATTTCGGACTGCGAAACGGCCTGTTCCGCCCTCCGAAACGAGCCGTTTCACAGCCCGAAATGGCACGTTCCGCAAACCAACTGGAAACCAGACACTTGCAACGTACCTCAGAATAAGGCGACAAAGTGATGCGCACTGCGAAATATCTTTACAAAATCATTGGTCTCCGCAACAAGGCAAGTGCACAAAAAGAGACCGACATAAAAAGCCATTGGGAAGATTGCTGACGCTCATTTAAGGCAATGTGGTGGCGCATCGAACCAACAAGGGAATCACAGCCGGCGCAACTCCCATTCAAGTGGCGACACGCACAAGCCAACACGGGGGCGGGCACACATTACAGAGGCTCCACGCCAACGATGCGGAGCAAGTCGCCGTCAACCGTGAAACGCACGTTCCATGACCCGAAAGACATTCCATAGATGCGTCCGGGTGCGTCATGGTAATGCGGGCGAGGGTCTTGGGCGAGCACAGCCACCAGCGCATGGGCATCGCTCTCGTCCATGCCGTCAAGCATTCCACTCTCATATTCCACCCGCAACATTTGCCATTGCTCATCGTCCACAAAGCCGCTGCGCGCCTTTTCGTGACTGTCAGAAAACGATATGTATGGCTTTATGTCATAAATAGGCGTGCCGTCCATCAAGTCGGCACCCGACACACACAGCACCGGGCCACGGTCAGCCGTGAGATTCACACTGTCCAAGCGCACCGCCGACAGCCCAAGTCCATTGGGGCGAAATGGCGACCGCGTGGCAAACACCCCCATGCGCCGGTTCCCTCCGAGCCGGGGCGGACGCACCGTGAGCCGTTGTGGACCGCCATCGCTGGCCGAAAAGCCCCAAATGAGCCACAGATAATCAAATCCTTCGATGCCGCGCACCGCCTCTTCACGACGGTATGGCTGCTCAAAGACCACCTGGCCTCGCAGCTCGCCCACCACCCCACTCTGTCTCGGGATGCCAAACTTAGCTTTGAAAGGCGAACGGAAATATGCTACCGGACTTATTGTCACCATGCCTTCTACAAATTTTCACCATACAATCAAGCAAATGACACGACCGTCAAACGCCCAACAAACATCTGCCAACCGCCTATGACAAAGCTTTACAGCCCCGAATTACAACAAACGGGGCAGCAGAGCCAAACGCAGGCGGCCTTATGCCGCGGCAGGTCACTCCAAATCAAACTCCGCCACGGCACGCACATCGACAGAACTCGCGCATACGTAAGCCTTGAAACGCCCCGGCTCCGCAGTCCATGAATGGGTGCTTTCAGACCAAAAACACAGCTTTTCCGGCACAATGTCGAACGTCACGGTCTGTGTCTCGCCCGGGGCAAGCTCAACTTTCACAAAGTCTTTCAGCTCTTTTCGGGGGCGGTCAACACTCGCTTTCACATCGCCAATGTAGAGTTGCACCACCTCTTTCCCCGTCCGGCTGCCTGTATTAGTAATCGGTATGCTGAGCCTTATCGTGCCACCCTCACCAAGCTTGGTGGACGAAAGCGTCGCACGACCATAATCGAACGTAGTGTAACTAAGGCCAAAACCGAACGGGAACCGTGGTTTCACCCCCTTTGTGTCAAACCACCGGTATCCCATGTAGATGCCTTCCCTGTAATACACCTGTCCGTCAACGCCGGGATACCCCTCATCACCGTAGCGGAAGCAGGGATAGTCTTGCTCCCGCAGGGCGAAAGTGACGGGCAACTTCCCGCTCGGATTCACATCACCCGAAAGCACTGCCGCCAGCGAAGCACCCGACATAGAGCCCAGATACCAGCAGTGGAGCAGCGACTTCACACAGTCTATCCACGGCGTGGCGTAAGCATTGCCGCCATAAGTCACCACCACGATGTTATTCTGCACGCGCGCCAAAGCCTCTATCAACTCATTCTGTCCGTAAGAGAGGTTATAGCTCTCACGGTCAGTGCTCTCGCAATCCTCATGCCCGTTCTTGTTCATCCCGCCTATGAAGATTATCAAGTCGGCTTCCTTCGCCTTTTCCAACGCCTCATCACGCAGACGCACCAAGGAATCGTTGTCTATCTTGTCGGCCTTGCCATAGAGTGTGCGTCCGGCGTAATATCCACGCGCGAAGTCTATCTTGTCACCATAGATGGCGCGCAAACCTTCGAGAGGCGACACGTCTGAAAGGGTTTTCAGTTCCGACGAGCCTCCGCCTTCGGTCATGTTGCGCACAGCATTGTCGCCAACCACAAGTATGCGGCGGTAGTCCGAAGCATCTATTGGCAACATAGACTGCTCGTTGCGCAGCAACACAATGCCTTCTTCACCTATCTTCTTACAAGCTTCATAATGCTCCTCAGTGCACATGGAGCCAATGACTTTCTCCGGATTCATGGCCGTGCGGAATATTGTCCGCAGCACCCTTGCAGCCTTATCATCGAGCACTTCCATCGGCACCCGGCCCTCGTTGACCAACCGTTCGAATGGGTCAGCCAGGTAATACGTGTTGTAACTCAAGCCCTTGTCCGCTGACTTGCCATCGGTACCGGTGCCCATCTCTATGTCAAGGCCACCCATTGCCGCCTCCCACGTATCGTGCGTGCCACCCCAGTCGCTCACCACAACGCCATCGAACCCCCACTCACGCTTCAGTATTCCGTTCAGCAGAGAGTCATTATGGCTGCAATGCGTGCCCAGCCATCGGTTGTAAGAGCCCATCACTGCCCACACTTCGCCTTCCCTGACGCATTTTTCAAATGCCGGAAGATATATTTCCCGCAACGCACGCTCGTCCACATTGACGTTCACTGTCATGCGGTCTGTCTCCTGGTTATTCAACGCGAAGTGTTTCAGACAGCACGCCACACCGTTAGCCTGCGCCGCCTTGATGTATGGCACGGCCATCTCGCCAGCCAAGTACGGGTCTTCACCCATGTATTCGAAGTTCCTGCCATTGAACGGAACGCGCGCCATCGTCACGCCGGGACCGAGCATCACGTCTTTCCCTCTGTAAGCAAACTCCTCACTCACGGCATTGCCATAGAGGGCGGCAAGGCTTCGGTTCCACGTAGCGGCGAGGCATGTCAACGATGGGAATGCCACACATGAGTCGTTGGTCCAGCGAGCCGGACTCCACGAATTCCACTCTATCTCTTCGCGCACTCCATGAGGCCCGTCTGACATGTTTAGCTGACGTATGCCCAAGCGTGGCACTCCTGCCGATGTAAACTTACTCTGCGCATGCAGTATTTTCACTTTCTCATGCACTGTCATGCGCCCAAGTGCATCGCCAACGCGCTCCTCCAACGGCGCGGTAGGGTCCAAATACAACGGCACAGGCTCTTGTGCCGTTACCTTAGTCATGGCCAACGCCACTGCAATCAGTGAAAAAAGTCTTTTCATATATGTGTCTTTTTATGTCTGCGGCAATCCGTCTTTTCGTATCTTCACACCTGTTCCCGATTCCTCACAGGCGCAGGCTCACCTCGCTACCATCGTATTCCACCACCTGCCCGTCAGCAGTGTCAGGGTCGAGGGCATGCGGACTGTCGACCGACACCAGCACCACCCTGAAACGCCGCTTGGCCAACATGCCTTCATACCACCCGCTGCGGTTGCCTATGGTGAGGCGACGCTCACTGTCATCGTAGTCGAAGCGTATGGTCGAGTAAGCACCTTTCTCGTAATCATAGGTCGTTCCATCGTCCTCGTAGAGCGTGAAATGACCATCGGCACCGGCATAGACGTAGAGAGTTATCAACTCCGGCACTTTCTCGTCGCTCCACTGCAGTTCTGGGCCAAGAGGCAGAATGGCTCCCTCCGGCACAAACACGGGTATGCGCCCATAAGGGGCTTGCACAGTGACACGCTGCCCGCCCCTGTCATGATTGCCTGTATAGAGGTCATACCACCCGCATTGCCGCGGCAAGTAAACCTCGCGGCTACGCGCCTTGTAAGTGCTCACGGGACAGGCCATCAGCGCAGGTCCAAACATCCACTGGTCGCCTATGGACAGCACGTCGGCATCGGAAGCGAAGTCCATGGCCAGTCCGCGCAGCATCGTATAGTCGTATAGCCACACCCATCCGGCCATGGAATAGAGGTAAGGCATAAGTCGATAGCGCAGTTTATGGTAAAAAACGATGCTTTCATAGGCAGGATGGCCTTCGGGAGCTATGTTCCACACCTCACGCAATGGCCATTGCCCGTGCGCACGGTATATCGGAATGAAACAGCCAAACTGATTCCAGCGCGCCTGCAACTCACGCCATTCGTCCAAATCGGCATTTTCCTCACCCGTCTTTTCGTACAACTTTTGCGCAGCGATGTAACGCTTCTCCACACAAAAGCCACCTTGATCCATGCCCCAGAATGGTATTCCCGACATCGAAAAATTGATGCCCGCCGTCATCTGCGCGCGCATGTCTTCCCACCGCGTGCCAATGTCACCGCTCCAAGTAGCCGTACTGTAACGCTGCAATCCGGCGAAACCGCTGCGCGTGAGCTGGAACACACGGCGGTTTGGCTCTACGGAACGCTGTCCATTGTATATGGCGTCTGCATTCACCAAGGAGTAAGCATTGAAGTATTCGTCGCTCGTTCCGAGGGCGGTGGGGCCACAGAGAGCCTTGCGGTAGTCCATGGGCGTGCAGTCGCGCACATTGGGTTCGGATGCGTCCATCCACCAAGCGTCTATCGCCCGCCCGTATCTTGAATATAGATTGTCATCCATCTGCTGCCAAAACAAGCGGCGCGCACCTGACGAATAGGCATCATAGAACGAGCCGACATAGCCTGACCCCACCCAATCGCGTATTGAGTCGGACACAGCTTGCCTGTATATCCACCCATTGGCATCGAGCTGCTTGTAGTTCGCAGTATTGCAATAGAACTTAGGCCACACTGAAATCATAAACCGTCCGTGCATGGCATGCACACTATCCAACATGGCCTGCGGGTCGGGATAGCGCGCGGCATCGAAACAGTGGCTACCCCACTCGTCGTCTTCCCAGTAGTTCCAGTCCTGCACTATGTTGTCAACCGGTATGCGGCGACGACGGAATTCAGCCAGCGTGGAAAGCACTTCGTCCTGCGTCTTGTAGCGTTCGCGGCTCTGCCAGAAGCCGAGTGCCCACCGCGGCATCACCTGTGCGCGCCCTGTCAGCCGCCGATAGCTGCTGATGACGCTGTCAATTGACCGTCCGGCTATGAAGTAGTAATCCATGTATGGGGCCATTTCGCTCCATACGGATGTCATGGCCTGCTCACCATCCTGCTGCGGCACGGCGACGCGAAGGCCGCAATATGACGTGCCACCATCGGGTTGCCACTCCACGCGCAACGCCTCGCGCTGTCCTTTCTCCATGCGCACGGTGAACTTATACGAATTGGGATTCCAAGCCGTGCGCCACCGTTCGGGCACCACAAGGCTGTCGCCGACATACACTTTCACATATCCGGCGTAATAAAGAATGAGGTGGAAAGTGGACGTCTGGAGCGCTTCTATCGTACCTTCGTAAGCAACGCGGGCACCATCGAGGTTGAACCCACGCGGCAGATTGCCTATCACGCCCGAATGCTCAAAGTATATCGAATCCTCGCGGCGCACAATCGTGCACCCATCTTTATCGACATAAGTGCCCGTGAAAGCTCCCGGGCATCCGCTTTTGTCACTTATCGCGAACACACTGCCCAACTGCCTGTAACCGTTCGGGGTGCCCCAACGGCAATAAGAATAGCTGTCCCAAAGCAAACCATAGCCCCGAGTGCTCACGACAAACGGCACCGACACCTTAGTGTTGTATTGGTACAGTTCCTCGTTGCGCCCCTTGTAATCAATTTCTTCCGACTGATGTTGCCCCAAGCCATAAAAGGCCTCGCCCTCAGCGGCATCGAAAAGAGCGCGCCAGGTATATCCGGTACGGTCGGCGAGCCGCAACATGTTGACGGCGGAATCCTGTCCCCAATTCACTTCGCCCGGTGCAGACGGACGGTAGTTTGCGGGCAGTGTGGTCTGTGGCGACACATAACGCGCAAAGGTCTTGCCGCCCTCTGCCGCTTCTCTCAGTAACACACGTCCCGTCTGCCTGTCTTTAAACGTCAAACGGCCGGTGGCTTTCTCCACAGTGACAAGGAGTGTCCGCGTGGCCACTTCCACCATGCTGGCAGTCTCCGTACAGTCATATTCGCCTTTGCCCTCCCAAGGCAACACCATCAAACTTTCGCACCTTTCGGGCACGGTGTCACCCGGAACGGCTTCCACACGCACGATGTCATCAGCCAAAACGCTGAGGCGCACTACTCCGGCCATCGTTGAGTCGCTGTTCTCCACCTTTACCACAACGCCTTGAGGCGTGTCCGTGAAAGCAGTGGCAGCGGCGCATTTCGCTCCGGCCACCAACAATCCTGCCACCAGTGTAGTCCTTATGTTCATTTGTTTTAGGTTTGCATGTTCTCTGCCTCGGTCAAAGGTAAAGCTACGCCGACGATTGCACCGAAGGACTTGCCTTCGTATTGCCACATGCGACTTGACTTATGCAAAGATACGCACTTTCCAGCAAAGGACAAAGACCATGAAGTGACATTTGCCATGCCAACACCGACGAATCCGTTGCCGCCAATTCCCGGTGGCTTCACATGCTCAGCAGCTCGTCACCCTCAATCTCACATTTGGTGAACCCCATCTCACGAGCCTTTTCCTCTGTGAAAGTGAAATAAATGGCAGTGCCCTCCGCGCATACGGTGCCACAAGAGTCTTCTATCGTCACGCCGATTGTTGCAAGGTTGCGCTGCATGCCTTTCAAGCGGGCGCGTATGGTAAGCTGCGTATCGGTGGTCATTATCGGCTTCCGGTAGCGCACTTCGAGCTTGCTCGTCACGCCGGTGGTCTGCAACTTACGGAACATCACCCACGATGCACACTCATCTATGAGCGTGGCCTGTATGCCGCCGTGGAGAGTGTTTATCCATCCTTGGAAGTGTTCTTGCGGCTTCCAGAAGCAAACTATGTCGTCGCCGTCCTCGAAAAACTCCATCCGTGCGCCTATCGGGTTGGCCGGACTGCATCCGAAGCAGTCATATCCGGGTTTCGACAGCCAATGGTTTTTTATCTTCCGCATAAGAATTCATGTTTGGTTGGACGCACAAAAATAGTGAAAAAAAACGAGCGAGCCATCGTCTCACTCCGTTTTTCAGAACTTCAAACTGAATTTTAGTCTCACGCCATGCCTGTTTGCCGTCGACAAATCGAGATACGTGAGACGCCGCACATACTCGATGTGAAAGAAGCGGAACACATTGTGGATGCCGAAAGAGGCCTCTACATAGGGTTTCGAGACATCCATTATGTGCGAACCGTCGGGAAACACCATCAGCACGTCGCTGCCCGCGTTGCGCTCCAGCGCAGGATTGTTTTTGTCGGTCAGGGTGCCCCACAGTGTGCGCACGGCTATATACTCGCGCCACTTCAGCTTCTTTATCAATGGTATGCGGTTGAACAGCTTGCCATTGAGGTCCCACGAGAGGTCGACGCTGGCATAGCGGTCATTGAGAAACTCCATGTTGTTTATCAATTCAAACGTGCCCCGCTGAACGATGTACGACAAGTTAGCTGCCGGCATGATAAGCAAGGGGAACGGAACTTGATTCCACTGTGCTCCCATCCGCGCGTCGAGGTCCACCTTTCCCCAGCTCTTGACCCAGAAACGCTTGAAGAATGTGGCTTCGGTAAAGTTGTACTTGTACTGTCCGCCGAGTACCCCTCCGATGCCTACCGCATGACTCAGCGTAAGCACAGGCGCATCGCGGTTGATGGGGCGGTTGCGTTGCTTGGTGCTCACAAGTTTCTCGCCGGGGGCATAACGCAATTCCAACCTCACCTCGGTGGTCCGGATGGAGCGCGACTCCGACCGGAGCGACGCACTGCCCGCAGCGGCGGCGGCAACCTCGGCAAGGGTGACGAACGCCAGTTTGCCGCATGGCTCATTCTCTTCGGCCGTGAGCGTCAACGTGGAACGCAGTCCCCAATACTCTTCGCGCTGCAAAGTCAGTTGCTGCCGGTTATAGAACATCATCTTATCCACAGTGGTCCACTTCAACGACGTGAACACATTGTCCTTGTCAGTTGACAGGAACTTGTCTGAAGGCGCGCACACATCATAGGCCGACGAGAAAGTAATGTTGCGCAGCGGCTGCTCGTGGGGCGAGTATTCCTTGGCGTTGAACGAATAGGTCAGCTCGCCC
Organism: uncultured Prevotella sp.; assembly: GCA_964554115.1. GTDB lineage: Bacteria > Bacteroidota > Bacteroidia > Bacteroidales > Bacteroidaceae > Prevotella. Next base: position 49,885 of record CAZKMT010000004.1, on the reverse strand, counting down.
TCATAGTAGTTTTTCTCGCTTTTCCAGCCCCTGGCATAATAACCTTTGACGAACACATGGGGATTGAGGTTGGCCGTGGTCTGCGCTCCGAAGCGAGTGCGCAAGCCATCTATGAAGTTGGTCGTGACCATGGTGTTCACCGGCCCTATGTCTATCTTGCTCGGATTGCCCCTGACTCCCGTCTCGATATAGTTCTCAACGAGCAGCCGCAAGCCAAGCATTATGTAGCGGAATGCGCCGCCATGCGCCATGCGATTGAGGAATCTGCCCATGTTTGCCTCGCTGCGCGATAGCTCTTCCCTGCGGTTCTGCCGCCAGAAATCGTCATCGCGGTGTCTCGCTTCCTTCTCGCGGCTCACCTGTGGGCGCCCACTAAACTCGCTGTCGGCTATCTCGCCAAAGTCGTAGTCGCCAATGCTCGTGTTGCGCATCACCACAGCTTTCTGCATGAAGTCGAACAACACCAGCTCCACTATCATGTCGTCAGTGGTGAGAAGCCAGTCACCGGCGTCTGACTTCGTGAATTCCTGAAGAATCGTCAAGCCCTCCACAAAGTTGACATCGCTGCGCTTCGGTATGGAGAGCTCGCACCGCTTGACCTGATACGACGAATCTTTCAGTACGTAAATGTCGCCCTTGAAACCGAAATCCTGCTGGTTGTTGGGAACGAAAGAGAGGCGTATGCAACTATCGCCTGCCACGGACAGCGTGTCCTGGATGTAGAATCGGTAAAAGCGTATGGCATCCTTGCCGATGGGCGACGTGAACGGGTGCTGGAACAACCGTATCTGGTCATCGTATATGTTCACGTCGGTGAAAAAGTCTTTCAGCGCGGTGGTGAGGATGTCGCCCGACTGGAAGAACTTTTCTATGCCCTCCGACCGCTCGCCCTCTATTATGTCTTTCTCTGCGTGCGGGTCTTTGCGGTATATGCGGCGCGTCACCGTTTCGTTCACCGTGAGCGGGAGTATCAGCTTGTTTATTGGCAGGCAAGGCTCTATCTGGTCGAGCGCACCCGGGATTTTGCTCAGCAGTCCGCTCGTGAAGTCATCAGGTTCCACCTCGTTGGCGGCGAAAGTTATCTTCTGGTACTTGCGGTACCGGTAATACTCACGGTTAGACAGGTCGGTCCTTTTCTTCGCAGCTATCACCTTTTTCATCAGCTCCACGGCCGGATTGTCTTTCCTGCTGTAGCGCGAGCGCCTCGAGCTCACCACTATTTCGCCCACGTTGTGGGTGCGGTTGTACCACTTGCTGGTGTCGCTGCTCACATCGGGATTTATCTGCGCCCGCGCCATAGAGACCCAAAACGCGGCAAACAGCAGTGACAACCGCAGCCACCCCATCAGAAGTACTTTTTTGCGAGATGGCGGCACAGCGACTCGTGGCGCAAGCGCATGTGGCGATAGACGTTTGAGAACACCAATATCTCCACGAGTGGGTAGACATAGGGCACACCAAAGAGGCACGTGACATAAATCAACAGGGCACGTGAGTTGAACGTCAGCATGTTTGCGTATTTCATCAGCGGCAAGGAACCTTTCCGGAAGTCATCGCGCAACTCCTGCGGAATGTCTTCCGCATCAAGATATTTTGCGCACACCAACTTGTAGAATCGCTGAAATTCGGGTGTACGCCGCTCCTGGCTGAGGCAATAATTGGTGTAGTTATAATAAAACTTGCGCTCCCAGAAAGCGCCCTTGCGCGGCAACGACTCATAGATGGCGCGCTGCCTCTCAGAATTGTCGAACTCACTGCCTTTCCGCCCCAACAGGAAGTAGAGGTGAATCTGGCGGTAATAGTCGGCAAGCGAGCTTTGCGGCGAATGGAAAAGAAATCCCGCCACGCCGCACAACACCACGCTGAGCACGCCCCAGCTGACGCCGGTGAAAGGTATGTCCTGCGGCCAAAGGCGCAAGGCTATGGCAAGGTAAATGAAAAAAAACCACACATCGCCGGAGAATCCGTCGAGCATACGGCCAATGAGAGTCTTCTGTCCTGTAAGGCGAGCCAGTTGTCCGTCGGCCGAATCGCAGAAGTTGGCCGCCATGAGCAGGGCGATGCCCGCCACGTTGTGCCACACATCTGTGTGGTAAAACATGAAGCCTGCCCCCAGGCCGAGGAATATCGACAGCACGGTGATGGTGTTGGGGTGGATGCGCAGCCGCTCGCCGACGAGCGCCATGGCCAGTCCCACGGGCCGCGTGAAATGGACATCGAGCCATTCCTCCGTGTCTTCCGACTTGAAGGATGCGTGAAGCAGCTCGTTGAAGTTTCTCTTCATTGTCATCGCGCGGATAAAAACGCCTCGGCTTTCTTTATGTCTGCCGCGTGGTCCACGTCAAACACCTCGCTGAACGTGTAGGCCTTCAGCCGCCGTCCATCAGCCAACAGTGCCCGTTGGAAGTTGCGCATGCGCTCTTCGCCGCGTGCCATGCACCCATCAAGCGTGGTCAGAGCCACTGGCGTAAGGCCATAAATGCCACCGGACACATGGCCGCACGTATCTGAACTGTCAAGGAAAGCCGTTATGTTCAGGTCTGGGTCTGTTTCCACGTAGAGGGGTTTTTCATCGTCTATGTAGCCGGTGATGCCCATCATGCCATCGCAGCCGCCAGCGGCCACGGCAGCGGAGAAAGCGTCGATGTAGCTTTTGAACTCGCCCTCATCGAATATAGTGTCAACGGTTGTGAGACAGAATGGGCCGCTGCCCAAATAGCGGCTTATCTCAAAGAAACTGTGCATGGAACTTGGCGTGCTCTTCACCACATAGCGCAACGGCACCTCGCGCCCGTCCATGCCGTCACGCTGCAACCGACGCAAATGCGACACTACGGAGGGCGCGCGGTCATTGCATATCACCACGATTTCTTCGGCGTCGTTTGCAAGGAACACCCTTATGAGACGGTCGATGAGTGACTCGCTCCCTACACGCACCAGCGGTTTGGGCACTGCCACCCCCTCGGAGGCCAGCCGGCTACCATCGCCGGCCGCAATAACGGCATATATCATATCTTATATTTCTTGGATAAACAGGCACAAAGTTACACATTATAAATGATATGGAAAAAGAAAACATGAATTTTTATTGGTTTTGTAACAAAATGACAGGAAAACGGTATGTGGAATTCCGGTCTTCGACAGTTGTCGCATGGCGCATCATAATAAGCTGTGGCCCAAAGCATTAAATTCCATCCGGCGTTTGCTCGATTGCCCTGCCGCCTTGCTCCCGCTCCATCGACCCGGCACAGCCCGCCATGCCTTTGCCGCCTGCGCCGCCACTGACCGCAACGAGCCGGCAAGCGGGCTGAAACAGAACCGCCAACTTGGGGTAAATAATATTTACAAGATATTGGACGGACTTGCCGCATCTACCATTTCGACATGTGGAATGAGCCGTTTCGCGTTCCAAAACGAACCGTCTTGCAACGCGAAACAGTCCATATTGCACGGCAAAACGGCACATATCGCAGACACGCTCTGTATCAACGAGTTACAGCAACGCTTACGAAGGGTGCGAGATACCGTCCGCCTTGCGAAATATTTTTACAAAAATGCCGGTGAAAAACGTATCTGCCATGCCGCACAGGAATGGCACATCGCGATGCGTCAGAACGTCATGCGGAACATGAAGCGGATACCGTGCTTGTTGGCCGTGGGCAAGTCTAGATAATTGAACCGCCTGACATATTCCACATGTATTATCTTTAATATATTGTGGATGCCGAACGACATCTCAACGTATGGCTTGGTGGAATCCATCACATAGCACCCATCGGGAAATGCCATCAGCATCGGGTCGCCATCGTTCTGAGCCAGTGTCGGGTTGTTCTTGTCGGTAAGGTCGCCCCAGAGGCACTTCACGGCTATATACTCGCGCCACTTCAGCTTCTTAAGCAGGGGAATGCGGTTGAAGATTTTTCCGTTCAAATCCCACGAAATGTCGGCGCTCACGAAGCGGTCGTTCAAAAACTCCATGTTGTTTATGAGCTGGAACGTCTGGTCTTGGATGATGTACGACAGGTTGGTGGCCGGCATACACAGCAGAGGGAAAGGCACCTTGCTCCATTGCACGCCGCCGCGCACGTAGCAATCTATCTTGCCCCAACTGTTCATCCAGAAGCGCTTGTAGACGCTTGCCTCCGTGTAGTGGTAGTTGTAATCTCCCCCAAGCACGCCTTTGATGCCCGCCGTGTGGCTTATCGTGAACACGGGAGCATCAAGGTTTATCTTCAGCCGCCGCTGCTTTGTGTTGATGTATGTCTCGCCCGGCGCGAAGCGCAGTTCGGCACGCAGTTCCGTGGTGCGCAGCTTGGTGTCCGCCCCGGTGGAGAGCGGCCGGAATTGCAGATATCCGCAAGCTTCGTTTTCTTCGGTCTTCACCGATACGGTAGTCTTGAAGCCCCAGTCTTCTTCGCGCTCAAAGGTTATTTCCTGTCGGTTGTAAAACATCATCTTGTCCACTGTCGTCCATTTCAAGGAGGTAAACACGTTGTCCTTGTCGGTACGCATGAACTTGTCGGACGGCGAACAGACGTCGTAGGTGGACGAAACCGTTATGGTGCGCTTCGGAAACTCGCGCGGCAGATATTCCTTTTTATTGAACGAGTAGGTTATTTCGCCCTTGTAATAATTCTTGTTGCTGTCCCAGCCACGTGCATAATAGCCACTGAAGAAGAGGTGCGGATTCAGGTTGGCCGTGGTCTGCGCACTCAGGCGCGTACGCACTCCATCAATGAAGTTGCTCGATATCACCGTGTTTATGGGGCCAATGTCCACCTTGCTCGGTGTGTCTGTCTCCACATAATTCTCTATGAACGCCTTTGCGCCAAAGATGATATACTTGAATCCCTTTATCTGCTCGAGGTTATGGACGAACGCATCCATCTTGCTCTCGCTCTTGGTAAGGTGTACTTGCCTGTACTTGTCCCAGAAATCGTCGCCACGCATCATGGCATCGGCCTCTTTCACCTCGTTGGCCTTCCCCTTGAACAGCTGCTTCGGCAGTTCGTCGAAAGCGTAGTCGCTGAGTCGTGTGGTGCGTATCACGATGGCCTTCGCCAGGAAGTTGGTGAACTTCAGCTCGGCTACCATGTCATCTTGCGACAACACCCACGTGCTGTCAGGCAAGCGCGTGAACTCTTGGAGCACACTAAGGTTTTCAACAAAGTTGACATCGCTGCGCTTCGGGATGGAAAGCTCGCACCGCTTCACTTGGTATGACGAGTCTGCCATGATGTATATGTCGCCGCGAAAGCCGAAATCCTGCTGGTTGTTGGGAAGAAACTGCAGATGGAAGCATTTTTCGCCATCCACATAAACGGTGTCTTCAATGTAAAATCTGTAAAAAGCGATGGCGTCTTTGCCTATCGGCGAGGTGAAAGGATATTGCAACAGACGCACCTGATCATCGTAAATGTTAACGTCAGTGAACACGTCTTGCAGCGTAACCGTGAGTATGTCGCCGGTCTGGAACAGGTCGTTGACACCCGTGGAGTTCTGGCCTTTAATGATGCTTTTCTCGCTGTGGGGCTCTTTCCGGTATATTTTCTGCGTCACAGTCTCATCGACAGAGACGGGCAGAATGAGCTTGTCGTTGTACTGGCACTTCTCCACCTGCTCTTTAAGCCACGGCATCCGCTTGAACATCGGAGCCTCAAGCTTTTCGGGCGTGATGTCATTGACGGCCAATGTGATTTTCTGGTATTTGTTGTATTGGTAAAAATCACGGTTGCTCAAGTCAGTGTTCTTCTTCGCCTCGATAACTTTCTTCATCAGTTCCACGGCAGGATTGTCTTTCCTGCTGTACTTGCCACGCTTGGCCTTCACCGTCACCTCTTTCAGCGTGCGCGTATCAGGCTTCAGCCTTATGTCAAGCCGGTTCTTGGTATCGGCCCCAATGGTTATTGTCTGCGGCACATATCCTACAGAACTGAACGTCAGTTGCCATCCGTCATGCCGCTCTATCGTGTAATGCCCGCTCAGGTTTGAAGCCACCGCAACGTTATGGCCTCGGTAGATGACGCTGGCATAAGGTATGCTGTCGCCCGTGGCATCGTCTATGATATAGCCGGATATTTGAGCCTTCATGGGCAACACCATGAACACGAGCAGTAATAGCAATTGCGTTATTCTGTTCATTCACATATCTTTTTATCTTAAAAGGCATACGGAAAGGGAGTGTAGAGGGTGTGCCGATTGCCTTGCCTGCCTCGCGCCCGCCAAATGGAGGGCTTTCGGAACCCCGCGTCACTTGCCGCGGCATGTGAGTTCCGGGGTGGAGCCACGCCACCCCGGAATCATGTGTCAGTCTATTTCTTCGTCAGCCTCGTAGCCACCCATCTCACGGATGGCGTTCTTCAGCATGGTGTATTGCTGGTACAGGTTGTTGATTGCTTCCTCGCCCTTGGTGTAATCGTGCATCGGGCTTTTGAGGAAGAAGCTCAGGAAATGCTGGATGCCGTAGCGTCCGGCGCGCGCGGCAAGGTCGCTGAGCAGCGAAAGGTCAAGGAGCAGTGGCGCGGCAAGTATGGAGTCGCGGCACAGGAAGTCTATCTTTATTTGCATGGGATAGCCCATCCACCCGAAGATGTCGATGTTGTCCCAGCCTTCCTTGTTGTCGTTGCGCGGCGGATAGTAGTTTATGCGCACCTTGTGATAGTAGTCAGTGTACAGGTCGGGCTGCACATCGGGCTTCAATATAGTCTCAAGCGTAGACAGTTTGCTCACCTCCTTGGTGTGGAAATTGGCCGGTTCGTCGAGTACGAGGCCATCGCGGTTGCCAAGTATGTTAGTGGAGAACCAACCTTTAAGGCCGAGACAGCGCGTACCGATTATCGGGGCGAATCCGCTCTTCACCAACGTCTGACCCGTCTTGAAGTCTTTTCCCGCGATGGGCATCTTGGTTTTCTCTGCCAGTTCCCACATGGCGGGGATGTCAACGGTGGTGTTCGGAGCGCCCATGATGAACGGAGCGCCCTCGACGAGTGCTGCGTATGCATAGCACATCGATGGGGCAATGTGCTCGCGGTCATCGTCTTTCATGGCTTGTTCAAGCGACGCCAGCGTTCCGTGGACGCTCATTTCCACGGGCACGTAAATCTCAGTGGAGGCCGCCCAAATCATCACTATGCGGGCGCAACCGTTGCTATGCTTGAAATTGCGGATGTCCTCACGTATGGCTTCCACCATGTCCCACCGTGTCTTGCAGTCCTTTACGTTGTCGCCATCAAGGCGTTTGGCGTAATTGCGGTCGAAAGCGGCTTTCATCGGAACAATCCTCTCCAGTTCGTCTTTCACGGGATTGATATCCTTTTCCACCAAAACTTCGGCGTACATGGCTGATTGGTAGGCATTCTGTGGGTAAACATCCCATGTGGCAAACACGATGTCGTCGAGCTTGGAAAGGGGCACGATGTCTCCATAGTGCAAGTATTGCTTGTCAGCTCCGCGGCCCACACGTATCTTGTCGTATTGCGTCATAGAACCAATGGGTTTAGCCAAACCCCGGCGTGCCATGAATACGCCGGTCATGAATGTCGTGGCAACAGCGCCGTTGCCCACAATCATAATGCCCAACTTGCCGTCTGCCGGCTTTACATTAGTTTGTTTCATTACAATTCGATGTTAAATGTATGTTTTTGTTTTATTAATATTGTGCTTACCAATGCCCCAGACGTGCCACCGCTATGCGTCCGCCAACAGTTCGTCGAGGCTGTGAATGGTGGTGTCGGCCGCCTTGGTGTCGGAAAGTTCCACGTCATCCCAGCCCTCGCCGCGCAGCCATGCCGTGCGGTATCCGGCTTTCTTGGCTGGCACGATGTCTTTATCGTAACTGTCGCCGACCACGACCACATCGCCGGCTTCCATGCCGAGTGCCTCTGTTCCAAGCGAGAATATTCGCGGGTCGGGCTTCCGCACGCCCACCACAGCCGATTCTATGATGTCGTCGAAGAGCCCGTCAAGCCCCAGCTCCGCCAGCACTGTGCCTATGTTGCCATAGAAATTGCTCACCAGCACCAATGGCTTGCGCTCCTTTATGGCGGCCAATACGCACCTGCTGCGGCCTGTTTCGGCCTGCACCCCGGCATAAAGGTCGCACAAAACGCTGTCGTGCCACAATTTCGGATTGAAACTCGCATCCTGCGACGCCAAGTATTCCATCTCTATGCGAAGCTTCACCGACAGAGTTTTCCTAAACGTATAGTCGGGCTGAATGATGGGATTGCGCCCCAATTCGCGTTCCGCATATACATAGGCAGCGCGGAACAAAGGTTCATCGACAGGCACGCGCTGTCTCTCATAGGCTTGCCAAATGGCACGCCCCCAATGGCAACCGCCCGTGTCGAGCGTGCCGCCATAATCGAAGATGCAGCCTTCTGCCTGTTCCAGCAAATCTATCATAATGCCCTTTTCTCCATCTGTAAGCACTCCATGCGCCTCAACGCCATGCGCACTATGGCTTCGGCAGCCTCTTCGCGGCAACGCGAAAAGCTTGGCCAGTCGTTGAAGTCGATGATGCACACGCTGCCGTCACTGCCCACTATGCAGTCGCCTCCGTAAATGTCTATTCCGGTCACGGCCGCGGCGCGCTCCGCAACGGATTGCAACGCGGCTCGATTGAATGTGTAATGGTGTGGTTTGCCGTTGTATCGTTCGTCACCAAACTTGGTCTGCCCATCGTCGCCCGGATAGAAGAAGCGGAAGAAGCGTGTGCCCCTGACACCATAAAATTTGATGAGGTCGCCCTCCATGTGGGCACATTGCATCACATCCTTTACGCCGTTTGCGGCCATGAGACGCCTCGTCGCTTCCGCCTCTGCCTTGTCGGAGGCAAACCTTATGTCCCACGGGGTTTCGGCCACGCCGTGGGCACGCTTTATCCAATACCCGTGTATGCCCTCTTCAGGCGGCACCGGCACACCGGCATTGCGCAAAGCAGCCGTGAGACACCGCCTGTCGCAGCACAGAGCCACGCTTGCCGGACTGTTAATCACATCGGCCCCGCAACGCTGTCTGTCTGCAAGGAAAGCCAACGTGGCGGGGTGGCGCCCCATAGACAGATAGGCATCAGCAATGGCATCGGGCGCGATTCGGTCTTCACTTACGCACTCGACGCTAATGCCGCTGTTCCTGAGCATCTCGCTCACACGGCCAATTATGGCAGTGTCATTGTCAACCGAGTTGGGAGAATAACGTTCTGCCCTGCCTATGGCAAATATCATTCGTCTGGATATATTAATTCCAGGCAACAAAGTTAGACAAAATCTGCCTTATACAGGAAAACTTTAACGGCATTTTAATTTTTCTTAGCAATACGTTCCAATATAATGATTCATATTACCTGAAATGTGTCTCGCATTTCGCCATGATGTGTCGCGCACCGATTGCCGATGCCATGCGCCGGTTCATGGAGATTGCGGGCTACAAGCGCATTTTTGTAGCATGACTCCCTACTATGGAAAGCCGCCCCGGACCTTGTGAAGGTCCGGGGCGGCGCAGTTACAGATATGGCGGCGGTGAAGTCAGTTGCCGTAGAATCGGTTGGCGGCGCGCAGCTGGTGGCGCATTATGCTCAGGAATTCCTGGCTCTCCTGAATGATGTTCAGGTAGACAAGAGATATCTTCAGGTTTGTCACTTCGCGATCGTTCTGCATCCGGTCGTAATGCCGTTTACGGATGGAAGACAGTCCGTCTTTCAGTTTGTCGGCCTCTTCGAGCACGGCATCATACTCATCGAAGTGTGCCGTCGAGAGCATGGCCTCAGTGCGCGACATCATGTCGGCAATCTTCTCGCGCACAGGCCTGTACTCATCGGCATATATCTTGGGCAACGGGTTGAAATTGTTGTCCACGTGTTCCTTGACCGGTTCAAGCATACGCTTCAGGCAATAGACAAACTGTTCATCGCTGTTTGCGCCCAGATGATACCATGTGTTGCGCTCGGCGGCAATCTCCATGGGCACACGCCGCAGCGCGAGCAGTTCCTTGCGGCGGAATTTCTTCAGCTGTTCCTGTTCGTTCTTCAGTTCACGCTGGCATTTGGAGAGGGTGTGCAGATTCTCGTCGGCCAAGCCGTCTATTATCATGTTGAAGTGCTCGAGGGCGAAGCGGCTGACAAAGCTTTGCGTGCGCGAGACATGCTTGGTGAGCAAGTCCCACACGATTTCGGGGTCGCGGGTGCGCATCATCAGGCGGAACACATCGTCCTTGCCCTCCTCCCTCACTTTCTTTCCATACCTGACGTTGCTCCTTATGAGCACGACCACCACTACGGCCATGAACAAGAACATGGCGACGAAGCCTCCATAATACATCAACAGACACACAATGGCACATGCGCCAAACGCCACGCCGGCGGTGATAAACCATCCTCCGATTACCGATATCACGCCCGTCACGCGGAACACGGCGCTCTCGCGCGTCCAGGCACGGTCGGCCAGGCTCGAACCCATGGCCACCATGAAAGTGACGTATGTGGTCGACAGCGGCAACTTGTAATTGGTACCAAAGGTTATGAGCATGGAAGCCAGCACGAGGTTGACGGCGGCGCGCACGACGTCGAATGCCGCGCCGTCGGCCAGGATGGCGTCTTCCTTGCGGAAGCGCGAGTCTATCCATGCGGCAACAGGCTTCGGCACATACTTGCCGAGAAAGCCACCGGAGTCTTGTGTGGCGCGCACTATGCTGCGCGCTGCCCTGGAGGAACCGAACATCTCGTCGCCCTCATCCTGGCGCGACAGGTCCACGCTCGTCTTGATTACATTCTGCGCCTTTTTGGAAGTGGTCATGGCCACTATCATTATCAAGCCTGCCAATAGGAGATACAGCACCGGTGTCTTCGCCGTTTCCATCAGAGAAGACATGAAGAATGTCCCGTCGCTTCCATTGCCGTTGGCCAGAAAGTCACGGTAAGAGTCAAGGCCGGCCAGCGGAACACCTATGAAGTTGACGAGATCGTTGCCCGCAAAAGCCATGGCCAGCGCGAAAGTGCCCATAAGCACCACCACCTTGAACACATTGACGCGCAGCAGGTGGATTATTTCCATGACCGCAGAGGAAACCACGAATGTCCATGCAAGCAGCACACCGGTATTCGACTCTATCCATGACGTGGCCGTTTCACTGACCAGCGGCGACTTGGCCAGTCCCTGAATGAAGATGAAATAGGCCAGACAAGTGAACGCTATGCCGCCGAATATGGCCACGGTGTAACGCAGATGCCGCTTATAATTAAAGGTGAATATGACGCGCGACAGCCATTGGACGACTATGCCGAACACGAAAGCGATGGCCACGCTCACAAAGATGGCTATGATTACGCTCAACGCCTTGTTGCTGTTGAGCAAATCGTCGAAACCCAGCGATGGGTCGGCGTGCATCTTCAGTATGGCCAACACAAACGTGCCGCCGAGCAGCTCGAACACGAGCGACACAGTGGTCGACGTGGGAAGCCCCAGCGTGTTGAACATGTCAAGGATGATGACATCCGTGACCATCACCGCAAGGAATATCGTCATCACCTCATGGAAATTATAATTGACGGGGTGCATGATGCCATGGCGCGCCACATCCATCATGCCGGCACTCATCACTGCGCCCACGAGCACACCGGCAGACGCTATGAATATGACAGTCTTGAACTTCGCCACCTTGGCTCCGATGGCTGAATTTAGGAAGTTCACCGCGTCGTTGCTCACTCCCACAAACAGGTCAAACACTGCCAAGACAAGCAGGAAGACCACAATAACCAGATATATTTCCTCCATAAAAAATAAATTTTCATTCTGAAAAACGCTGCAAAATTAAGTAACCTGTTTTTCAAAACGGCTAAACCTGCGTTTCATTCGTGTTACAATGCGCGCCGGTTACGGAGGTCTGACCGTTGCGGCGCGGCAGACACACCGTCAAGACCGCACGTCATTACGCACCCATGCCGTCATGTGGCTCCGACCGCATAAGACACCATACCATCCATACACACCATTAAATATAAGGTGGCAATCTTTGTTTCCACTATCACATCACATTTCCGAGCGCATCGATACACCATTCAACTCGATTAAATGCGCTTGCCCTCACCTACAATATCCGCAAACGCTTCCATAAGTATGGCATACACGAATACTCCCGACTGGCCTGCCAACACAACTCTTTCTCGCCACGGCATCGCCATGGAAGCCAATAAGTTTGTAAAGATATTTCGCAATGCGCATAGCTTTGTCCCCGCAGTTTGGAACACATCGCAAACACCTGACAATCAGACGGTTTGCAAAACAGGCCGTTTTAAGTTGTAAAACGCCCCGTTTTAGAGGGCGAAACAGGCCGTTTCACCTCGCGAAACGCACAGTTTTGCAAGGCGAATCGGCAGCCGTCATCCTAAGTCCGCTCCATTTGTAAACATTATTTACCGCCATCCGGCAAAGCGATACGACAGATAAAGCAACGCACTTGGAAAGCATTGGTTTCCAAATGCCGTATCGTGACAAGCATATACCGACACGGAAAACACGGCACGACAAACGTTCACGGCCATTCATTCCGTGACATCTGCATCCAAATCATAAACGCCCGATGGTGTCTTGCGCGTCAACACGACAAGCTCTATGTCGCGCCCCGGCATCCTGCCCATGCCGCGCAAGGTCATGTCCACTGTCTTCCGAGCCAGCTCCGGATGATTGTTCTCCTCGCTCAGATGGCACAGCCACACCTTGCGAAGACGCTCTGAAGCAGCCTCCTCGAGAGCTTTGGCACAATCTTTGTTGCTCAGATGTCCGCTGCCGCTCGCTATCCTTTGCTTCAGATAGGCAGGGTATTTGCCTGTTTCCAGCATCTCTTCGTCATAGTTAGCCTCTATCACGAGGCAGTCTGCCTCCTTGATGTAGCCTTTCATCTCGTCTGTCACGGTGCCGATGTCTGTCATTATGCAGAACGTAACGCCGCCAAAGCGGATGCAGTAGCCCACATTGTCACAACTGTCATGGGGCACGCCGAACGGTGTCACGCTAAAACCGCCCAGCCGCATTTCCTCGCCTTTCTCCAGAAACCTCACCAAACTCTTGTCTATCTTCTTCTTTACGCAATAGTTTCTGTTGATGCCCTCATGCACCTTTGGCGTCGCGTAGACAGGAACTCCAAGCACGCTGCCAATCACGCCGACCGCCTTCACATGGTCGGCGTGGTCGTGCGTAATCAAGACGCCTTTCACGCAAGAAAGGCTAACACCGTATTCCCTGAAGTATTTTTTCAAAATCCTGCCCCCGATTCCGGCATCTATGACCAAGCCTTCTGACGCAGTGAACAAGCAATAGCAATTGCCACAGCTGCCGCTACCGAAAGAGATGAACCTCAATTTGTTGTCCATTTATGATTGATGTGATGCGATGTGTGCGCATTTCCTTCCTTACAACCCGCGCGTTGCGGTTCCGCGGCACGCCAACAATGACTATGACATGCAGCAAAACGCGGGTCTCAGCAAGTAGTGCGTGTATGACTTGCAAAAGTAGTGAAAAAACGTGTGACGCCAAAATAATAGTCAGCAAAAGCACTTTTGCCTGCCGAACAAAGGCATTGCAGAAGTGAGCCACGGCAGCCGGACGCTTGCCAATGAGGCCAAACCACGCGCAAAAACACCCGAACAAGCCTCAACAATTGCAGATGCCCGCACATCCACGAGCCTCACGCAACGGCTCTCCGATGACAGCAAAATCCCCGCCAAAGCGTTTTTTTCTTCCACAAGAAGGCTTTTACGAAAAAAATCATGTAAATTTGTGGCTGCAATGAATGAAGTGGTGATAAAAGACAAAGCCCTGCGCCAAGCCGCAGCGGATGGGATGGACTCATTTGTGAAACTGTTCGTCGATGCCATCAACGCAGCCATCGGCGGCAACCTGACGGCCGAAAGCATGACCAACCTCAATTCAGACCAGCTGACGCTCTTGGCTTACGACGCCCTTCACGGCGAAGTAATGGACGGAGGGTTCATCCAACTGATACACAATGGCTACGGGGGATTCATTTTCCACAATCCGTTTGCAAAGGTCTTAAAGCTGTGGGGACTCCGCGATTTGTCGCGGCTTATATATGACGCGCGCATACTTTACATCAAGCACCATGAAGAAATAGAGCAGGAATGTTCCGACGACGACTTCATGGCACTCTTTGAACGCTTCCCGGAGTTCGATGACCTCGATGACGCTTTCGTTGAGAACGAAGAAGAATGGACGGCGGCCATAGCGCACTACATAGACGGGCACATAGACAGTTTTGCAAGGATTGACACAGATGAATAAGGAAGAAGAATTGATACGCAAGAAAAGCCCCGTAAGCATACGCAACAAAAAGGCATCTTTCGACTATTTCTTTATCGAGACCTACACGGCAGGAATAGTGCTCACAGGCACGGAAATAAAGTCTATAAGGATGGGCAAGGCAAGCCTCGTAGACACGTTCTGCTACATAAACAATGGCGAGATATGGGTCAAGGGCATGAGCGTAAGTCCCTATTTCTACGGCTCTTACAACAACCACGACTCCAAGCGCGACCGAAAGCTGCTGCTCAACAAGAGGGAAATACAGAAGTTGCAAAGCGCGACGAAACAGACGGGCTACACGATTGTGCCCCTCTTGGTGTTCATCGACGGGCATGGCCGCGCCAAGATGGACATCGCTCTGTGCAAAGGAAAGAAAGCCTTTGACAAGCGGCAGACGCTGAAAGAGAAAGAAGACCGCCGCGAGATGGAGCGCGCCATAAAACACTATTGATTGCAAATGACGACACTGGATAGCGCGGCGAAAGACCGCATACTGATTCTCGACGGCGCGATGGGCACGATGATACAGCAGTACGGCCTTGCCGAGGCCGACTTCCGAGGCTCCCGCTTCGCTGATGTCGGCGTAATGCTGAAAGGCAACAACGACCTGCTCAACATCACCCGCCCGGACGTGATTGCCGAAATACATCGGAAATACCTTGAGGCCGGGGCAGACATCATCACGACAAACACATTCAACAGCCAGAGAATATCGCAGGCTGACTACCATTGCGAAGACACCTGCGCCGAAATGGCGCGCGAGGGGGCGCGCATAGCCCGCCGCATGGCCGACAAATATTCATCGCCGAGCAAGCCGAGGTTTGTGGCAGGCTCTGTCGGCCCGACCAACAAGACATGCTCCATGAGCCCTGATGTGAGCGACCCGGCAACGCGCGACCTCACATACGACGAGCTGTTCGACGCTTACACTGAGCAAGTCGGCGCACTGATAGACGGCGGAATAGACGCCATACTGATTGAGACCATATTCGACACGCTCAACGCCAAGGCCGCGATAGATGCCGCCACCGAAGCCATGCGCCAACGTAACATGAAGCTGCCGATAATGCTTTCCGCAACAATAAGCGACCTTGCGGGGCGCACTCTGAGCGGTCAGACACTCGAGGCGTTCCTCGCAAGCATAAGCACTTACGACATATTCTCCGTAGGACTGAACTGCTCTTTCGGCGCACGGCAAATGAAACCGTTCCTGAGACAACTGGCACGGCGCGCTCCTTATTACGTAAGCGCATATCCGAATGCCGGACTGCCCAACGAGCTGGGGATGTACAATGAAAGCCCGGAAACCATGTCAACGCAGATGGAAGAGATTGTCGACGAGGGATTGGCAAACATCATAGGCGGCTGCTGCGGCACGACAGAAAAGTTTATCGAGCGGTTCGCCATGATAGCCGAGGGGAGGAAACCGCGGCAACCGGCTCCGGAGCCGACGAGTCTATGGCTCAGCGGGCTCGATGTCCTCGACGTTTCGCCGGAAGTGAGGTTCGTCAATGTGGGGGAAAGGTGCAACGTCGCCGGCTCAAGGAAGTTCTTGCGGCTCATAAAAGAAAAGAAATACGATGAGGCACTCGGCATAGCCAGGAAACAAGTGGACGATGGGGCACTGGTGATAGACGTGAACATGGACGACGGACTGCTCGACGCACGCCATGAGATGGTCACGTTTCTCAAGATGCTGTCTGCCGAGCCGGACATAGCCAGGTTGCCTGTCATGATAGACTCGTCGGATTGGGAAGTGGTCAAGGCCGGTCTGAAATGCCTGCAAGGCAAAAGCATCGTAAACTCCATATCCCTGAAAGAGGGCGAAAGCGTGTTCATCGAACATGCACGCGATGCCATGCGCCTGGGCGCATCTGTCGTTGTGATGTGCTTCGACGAACAAGGACAGGCCACAACTTACAACCGGCGCATAGAAATAGCGAAGCGCGCATACCGCATCCTGACCGATATCGTGGGCATGAACCCGCTCGACATCATCATCGACCCTAACGTGTTGGCCATCGCCACCGGCATGGAAGAGCACAATGGCTATGCGGCCGATTTCATCAAAGCCACGAAATGGATTCGCCAAAACCTCCCCGGGGCACACGTCAGCGGCGGCGTGAGCAACCTGTCGTTTGCCTTCCGCGGCAATAATTACATCCGCGAAGCCATGCACGCCGTGTTTCTCTTTCACGCCATCCGAAACGGCATGGACTTCGGCATCGTAAACCCCGCAACAAAGGTGGCTTACGAAGACATTCCCAAAGACCAACTGAAGATAATAGAAGACGCCATACTCAACAAGCACGACGGAGCGGCCGACAATCTCATGGCACTGGCCGAAACGACACGGAATGGCGGCGACAGCCCACAATCCGATGCCGATGGCGGGCAGGGCGACGTTCCCCTGTGGCGGCAAAAGCCCGTGGCAGAACGGTTGGCAACGGCACTCGTGAAAGGCACGGGCGAATACCTTGAAGCCGACTTGCGCGAAGCCTTGGACACATTCGCCTCTGCCGTGGAAATAATCGACGGCCCACTGATGGACGGCATGAACATCGTAGGCGAACGATTTGGCTGCGGAAAGATGTTCCTGCCGCAAGTGGTAAAGACCGCACGCACCATGAAGCAAGCCGTGGAAATACTGCAACCCTTCATAGAAGCAGAAAAAAAGGACGGCAACGCCAAGGCGGGCAAGGTGCTGCTCGCCACGGTGAAAGGTGATGTCCACGACATTGGCAAAAACATAGTGGGCGTTGTGATGGCCTGCAACAATTATGAAGTGATTGACATGGGGGTGATGGTGCCCGCCGAACAGATTGCAAGGAAAGCGAAAGAAGAGCATGTGGACATCATCGGACTTAGCGGACTGATAACTCCAAGCCTCGAAGAGATGGTGAACGTGGCCAAGGAACTTGCATCCGCCGGACTCGACATCCCTATCATGATTGGCGGCGCCACTACCAGCGAGCTGCACGTGGCATTGAAAATCGCACCTGTTTACCGTGGACCCGTAGTATGGATGAAAGACGCTTCGCAGAATCCCATCATCGCAGGGCGACTGCTCGACGCATCGGAACGCGCCTCACTGATAGACAAGATAGGCTCGAAATACCGGCAATTGCGCGAAAGCCACACCAACAAGCGTGGAAAGCTGCTTACGATTGACGAAGCGAGAAAGAAGAAACCAAACCTGTTTTCCGAATGACGCAAGACACTCAGCACCACGCGCCACGCACACCGGGAAGCAAGGGGCTGAGCCGAAGAGCCCGGAGGCGATGTGAAGGAAACACCACTGACACACGGCAACAACGACAACAGAAATGATTAAGAACATAATGTTTGACCTGGGGGGAGTAATCATAACCCTCGACCCGGCACAAGCCGTCAGGCGATTCAAAGAGATTGGCATCAAAGATGCTGACAAGCATCTTGACACTTACACGCAGAACGGCATCTTCGGCGACCTGGAAAAGGGGAAAATCACCGCCGAAGAGTTTCGGGCAGCCTTAAGCGACATTGCCGGACATGAAGTGACTTACGCCCAATGCCTTTATGCCTGGAAAGGATATTGCAAAGAAATACCGCAACGTAACCTGCACACACTGCTAAAACTGCGCAACGAGGGCTACCACACCATACTCCTGTCAAACACAAACCCATTCATGATGGAATGGGCACTGAGCGACAGCTTCGACGGCAAGGGCAATCCACTGTCACACTACCTCGACGCCTTATACATGAGTTACAAGTGCGGCGTGATGAAACCGGACGGACGATTCTTCACGAAAGTGCTGGAGAGCGAAGGCATCACACCAGAGGAGACACTGTTCCTCGACGACGGCAAGCGCAACATCGAAGCCGCCGGACGCCTCGGCATATGCACCATGCTCACCGAAAACGGCAGCGATTGGACCACAGACATATACAAACACCTTGAATAACGAATCCGATGAAGAGAATCCTTTGCCTGCTCATCGCCATAGCCACGCTCGCGCCCCTGACGGCCACGGCACAACAAAAGAGGGAATTTCGCGGCGCATGGATACAATGCGTCAACGGACAGTTCCTGGGCATGTCGACCGAAACGATGAAACAGACGCTCACGCATCAACTCAACGAACTGCAAAAAGATGGTGTCAACGCCATCATTTTCCAAGTAAGGGCAGAATGCGATGCCCTCTACGCCAGTCCATACGAGCCGTGGAGCAGATTCCTCACGGGCGCACAGGGCAAAGCCCCGTCATCACAATGGGACCCGCTAAGCTGGATG
Source organism: uncultured Prevotella sp. (assembly GCA_964554115.1). GTDB lineage: Bacteria > Bacteroidota > Bacteroidia > Bacteroidales > Bacteroidaceae > Prevotella. The sequence continues at coordinate 31,297 of CAZKMT010000004.1, read as the reverse complement.
GTGGAGCAATGCCATAGCCGCGGCATGGAAATACATGCGTGGATAAACCCCTATCGGGCCAAGACCAAGAACACCACCGAACTGGCTTCCACGCACATAGCCATGCGTCATCCCGAGCGGACGTTCGCTTACGACGGCCAGTTGATACTCAACCCGGGGATACCGGAAAACCGAGACTACATCTGCATGGTCGCAAGCGACATCGTGAGACGGTACGACATCGACGGCCTACACATCGATGACTATTTCTATCCCTACCCCGTCGCTGGCTTGTCCATTCCCGACGATGCCCAGTTCAGGATGTATTCAAACGGCATTTCCGACAAAAACGACTGGCGCAGGTATAACGTAAACGTCTTCATCAAGCAGCTTTACGAGACCATAAAGGGAGTCAAACCGTGGGTGAAGTTCGGCGTGTCGCCATTCGGCATCTACAGGAACAAGCGCAACTCACCGATAGGCAGCAACACCAACGGGCTTCAGAACTACGACGACCTATACGCCGACGTGCTCATGTGGATAAACAACGGATGGGTGGACTATTGCGTGCCACAGCTGTATTGGCAGATAGGCCACCCCACCGCCGACTACGAAACCCTAATAGAATGGTGGAACAGATATGCCGGAGCAAGACCTTTATACATAGGTGAAGACGTGGAGCGAACCACAAAATATTCCGACAGGGCAAACCCGAACACCAACCAGATGCCCGCCAAATATGCCCTGCACAACCAGATGCACAACGTGTGCGGCACCGTGCTGTGGTATGCGAAAGCCGTTGTCGACAATATTGGCAACTATGGCTCACTGTTGCGCGACGTCTATTGGAAATACCCCGCGCTCCAACCGCGGATGCCTTTCATAGACAACACCCCTCCGAAGAAAGTGCGCAAACTGAAACCCGTGTGGACATCCGACGGATACATACTGTTCTGGTCGGCACCTCGAGGAAAGGACTGGGACGACATGGCGCACAAGTACGTGGTATATAGGTTTGCAAAGGGCGAGAAAGTAAACACAGCCGACCCATCGAAGATAGTAGCCATAACCGACAAGACATACTACAAGCTGCCATACCAAGATGGCAAAACGCGATACACTTACATCGTGACGGCTCTCGACAGGATGCAGAACGAAAGCAAGACGACCAAGAAGAAAGTCAAACTGTAATTACAGCAGGCGACCATGCGAGCCGTGCCTTTAAAAACATGAGCGCCAGCAATATTCCGACAGGTTGCCGACACCGCTCTGTCTTCGTGCCTGTCAGACTGTGGAAGCTTGCGGTTTTGTAAAGATATTTCGCAATGCGCGCCAGCTTGCCGCCGCTTCTTGGACGGCATCGCAAGCATTTGGCTTTCAATGGTTTGCGAACCGCACCGTTTCAAGTTGTGAAACGACTCGTTTTAGAGGGTGAAACAGGCCGTTTCGCAGTCCCAAACGAGCCGTTTCGCAAGACGAATCGGCAGGCGTTTGCCACACGCATCCTCCATCTGTAAACATTCTTTACTTCCACGCGCCATGTGGATGCTGTCGCGCGGCATCCGCCTACGCCTACGACAAGAAACTTTTTCGCGGCATCTAATAATCATTTTAAACGGATTGTGTACATTTATAAATATTATCGCCAACAAAAAGAGATTATAAAATAAATTTTGTAACTTTGCCAAATGATTGGAGGTTTTACACAAACAGCATTCAAAAACAATGAAACCAACGGCTACTTTGCTTCTGCACTGCCCCGACCAATTTGGCATAATATCCGAACTGACGCGGTTCATAACGGACAACCAAGGCAACATTATATATCTTGACCAATACGTAGACCACCAAGACGGGATGTTCTTCATGCGCATAGAATGGGAACTGGACAAATTCCTCATACCGCGAGAGAAGATAAAGGAATATATCGACACGCTTTATTCGCAACGATACCGGATGGTTTGCAACCTTTACTTCAATGATGTACGCCCGAGGATGGCCGTGTTCGTAAGCAAGATGAGCCACTGCCTCTACGATTTGCTCGCGCGTTACAATGCGGGGGAGTGGAAAGTGGACATTCCCTGCATAATAAGCAACCACGAAACTCTCCGGTATGTGGCCGACCAGTTCGGCATTCCCTATTACGTCTGGCCCATAAGCAAAGACCATTCCAACAAAGACAAAGTGGAGCTTGCCGAGATAGAGCTGCTGAAAAAGGAAAAGGTCTCGTTCATCGTACTGGCGCGCTACATGCAGATAATCAGCGAGCGCATGATAAAAGAGTACCCCAACCATATCATAAACATCCACCACTCATTCCTGCCCGCCTTTGTGGGAGCCAGGCCATACCACCAGGCATGGGAACGTGGCGTAAAGATAATAGGCGCAACGAGCCATTACGTAACCACAGAACTGGACGCCGGTCCCATCATCGAGCAAGACGTGGTGCGCATATCGCACAAAGACACGCCCGAGAGCCTCGTGCTGAAAGGGCGCGACTTGGAGAAAATAGTGCTCTCGCGCGCGGTGACCAAGCACATCGAGCGAAAGGTGCTCACGTACAGAAACAAGACAATAATATTCAACTGATGAATGTAGCCATCATCAAATACAACGCAGGCAACGTGCGCTCGGTGGCCAACGCTTTGAAGCGTCTTGGCGTGGAGCCGCTGCTCACCGACGACGCCGGGCTTCTGGCCACGGCAGACCGCGTGATATTCCCCGGACAGGGAGAGGCGGGCAGTGCCATGAGCTACCTCAAGGAGCACCGTCTTGACACGGCGATAAAAAGCCTGCGCCAACCCGTGCTGGGCATTTGCATAGGACAACAGCTGCTGTGCAGGCATTCGGAAGAGGGCGACACCGACTGTCTGGGCATATTCGACGCCGACGTGAAGCTGTTCAGGCCCTCGCGTCACGAAGACAAGGTGCCCGCCATGGGGTGGAACACCATTCACGGCCTGCGCACAGGGCTGTTCGATGGCGTGCCTGAAAACGCCTACACATATTTCGTGCACAGCTATTATGTGCCGGTGTGCGACCACACCATAGCGGCCACAGACCATGTGCTACAGTATAGCGCCGCCCTGCGCAAAGATAACTTCTACTCGACACAGTTCCATCCGGAAAAAAGTGGAAGTGTGGGCGAGAGGATTCTAAAAAACTTTCTATGCCTATGATTGAGCTGATACCGGCAATAGACTTGATGGACGGGCAGTGCGTGAGACTGCAAATGGGCGACTACGGGCAAAAGAGCGTTTACTCCGACAAACCGTCAGCCGTGGCTTCGCAATTCGAGAAGATTGGTTTCAAGCGTCTGCACATAGTGGACCTCGACGGAGCGAGGGCGGGTCACATTGTCAACATGGACGCGCTGAAAGCCGTGGCCGATGCCACCGGCATGACGATAGATTTCGGCGGAGGCATAAAAACAGACCATGACATCGAAACGGCTTTCGACAATGGCGCGTCAATGGTGACGATAGGCTCTGTCGCAGTGTCAGACCCCGACAGGTGCTTGTCATGGATAAACAGGTTCGGAGCAGACAGAATAATCATCGGAGCCGATGTCCGCAATGGCAAGATAGCCATAAACGGTTGGCTCAAAGACTCCGGTCGCGAGCTTATGCCGTTCATTGACTACTATGTGGCTCATGGGGTCAAGAACATGTTGTGCACAGAAATATCGAAAGACGGAACACTGTGCGGGCCGGCCATCGCGCTTTACAAAAGCATCATGCAGGCTCACCCGGGGCTGCACTTGGTGGCAAGCGGCGGTGTGTCGTGCATAGACGACATCAAAGAACTCGACCGCGAGGGAATTCCGGCCGTAGTGTTCGGCAAGGCCATTTACGAAGGACGAATAAACCTACAAGAACTATGGGACTGGCAAAACGCATAATACCATGCCTTGACGTGAAAGGCGGCGAGACGGTGAAAGGCGTAAACTTCGTAAACCTGCGCAAGGCGGGCGACCCCGTCGAACTGGGCAAGGCATACAGCATGGCCGGAGCCGATGAGCTTGTCTACCTTGACATCACGGCAAGCCACGAGGGGCGGAAGACTTTCACCTCGGTGGTGGAGCGCGTGGCAAGTGAGATAAACATCCCGTTCACTGTGGGTGGAGGCGTCAATGAGATTGGCGATGTGGAGCGGCTGCTGTCTGCGGGTGCCGACAAAGTGAGCATAAACAGCGCCGCCCTGCGCCGTCCGTCACTGATAAATGAAATAGCCCGCCGTTTTGGCAGCCAAGTGTGCGTATGCGCCATCGATGCCCGGCTTGACGGAGACGAGTGGTTCTGCCACACAAACGGAGGCCGCGTGCGGACAGAGCGCAAGCTGGTTGAATGGGCCAAAGAAGCCCAAGACAGGGGCGCGGGCGAAATATTGTTTACCAGCATGAACCACGACGGGGCAAAAAACGGTTATGCCAACGATGCGCTGGCAATGCTGACAAGTACGCTCACCATACCGGTGATAGCGAGCGGAGGAGCCGGGGCGATGGAGCACTTCCTCGGAGCATTCGCCGACGGAGGAGCCGACGCGGCTCTCGCAGCAAGCGTATTCCACTTTGGAGAAATAAAAATACCGGAGCTGAAGGCTTACCTAAAGAGCCAAAACATAAACGTAAGGACATAAACCGGACAATGGAAATAGACTTTGGAAAATCGGGCGGGCTTGTTCCCGCCATCATACAAGACGCCACTACGAAGAACGTCCTAATGCTTGGCTACATGAACAGCGAGGCATACGAAGAGACGGTGCGTTCAAAGCGAGTGACATTCTACAGCCGAAGCCGCAAATGCCTATGGAAGAAAGGCGAGACTTCAGGCAATTACCTCAACCTGGTAAGCATTGAGACCGACTGCGACCATGACACTCTGCTCGTCAAGGTGAACCCGGAGGGGCCTGTGTGCCACACCGGAACAGACACATGCTGGGGCGAAGCCAATGCGGCCAATCCTCTATTGTTCCTCGCTTCGCTGCAAGACTTCATAGACAAGAGACGCGAGGAGATGCCTGCCGGCAGCTATACCACATCGCTATTCAACGACGGGCTGAACCGCATGGCGCAAAAGGTGGGCGAGGAAGCCCTTGAGGCCGTTATCGAGGCGGTGAACGGAACAGACGACAGGCTCATCTATGAAGGGGCGGACTTGCTCTATCACCTCATAGTGCTGCTGACCTCGAAAGGGCTGCGCATTGAAAACATAGCAAGCGAGTTGCAAGCGCGCCACGACCCAAACTGGCGCAAGCATTAGCCCCGGCAGGATGGTGGCGGGGCAACGTTCCCATTGACCACGCCGCCCGCCAAGTCGGGCTTAGCCGTGCATCCATTGAAAACGTCAAGAAAGCGTAAAGATGTTAGTAGACTATCAAAAAGCGAACATATACCATCAGCCGGACGTGCCGGTGCTTTCCGGCGTGGATTTCCATGTTGACGAGGGTGAATTCATCTATGTGATAGGCATGGTGGGGAGCGGGAAAAGCTCCCTGCTCAAGACTATCTATTTTGAGCTCGACATTGAGGAGGCAAAAAAAGCCATCGTGCTTGGCCACGACCTGCGCACCCTGAAACGCAAGCACGTGCCTGCATTGAGGAGGCAGATGGGCGTAATATTCCAAGATTTCCAACTCCTTGCCGACAGGACCGTATACAAGAACCTGCAATTCGTGCTGAGAGCCACCGGCTGGAAAGATAAGAAGCAAATAAACAAGCGCATAGAAGAAGTGCTGTGCGATGTGGGCATGGAAGCCAAGGCACAAAAAATGCCACACGAGCTATCAGGCGGAGAGCAACAGCGCATAGCCATAGCAAGGGCCATACTCAACAAGCCAAAGTTGATAGTGGCCGACGAGCCAACGGGAAACCTGGACCCCGAGACTGCCGAGAACATCATAAAGCTACTCAGGCACATATCGCAAACAGGCACATCGGTAATAATGAGCACACACAACATGCCTCTGCTCGGCAAGTATCCGGGCATAGTCTACCGTTGTTCCAACGGCCATCTGGCGGAAGTCACACATGATTTCAACAAGATGGCGATGGCAGACGACACCGACAGTGACGGAGACGGGGAATACGTAATGCCCTGAGCCGTCACAACACACATTGACAACGCATCGAGTAACAACACGAATAAAAGACAAGCAATATGAAAGTAATGAAATTCGGCGGCACCTCTGTGGGCACACCGCAAAGGATGAAAGAGGTGACACGGCTGGTAACCGCGCCCAACGAGCCCGTCTTTGTTGTCCTTTCCGCCATGTCAGGCACCACAAACTCACTCGTTGAGATTTCCGATTATCTGTACAAGAAGAATCCCGACGGGGCTAACGAAATAATAAACAATCTCGAAGAGAAATATTTCAAGCACATAGATGAACTGTACGACACGGCAGAGTGGAAAGAAAACACAAGAAAATTCGTTGCCGGAGAGTTCAACTACCTGCGCTCATTCACCAAGGAACTGTTCACGAGCTTTGAAGAAAAGAGCATCGTTGCACAAGGCGAAATCCTCAGCACCAACATGGTTGCCAACTACATGAGGGAAAGAGGAATCAACGTCACGCTGCTCTCTGCCCTCGACTTCATGCGCACAGACAAGAATTCCGAGCCCGACCCAGTGTACATCAAGGAAAAGCTCACGGCCATACTGAAAGAGAATAGCGGTGCCCAAGTGTACATAACGCAGGGATTCATCTGCCGAAACGCATACGGCGAGATAGACAACCTCAAGCGAGGGGGCAGCGACTATACCGCCTCGCTTATCGGAGCCGCCATCAACGCCGATGAAATACAAATATGGACAGACATCGACGGAATGCACAACAACGACCCGCGAGTGGTGGAAAAGACGGCTCCCGTACACCAGTTGCTCTTCGAGGAGGCCGCCGAGCTGGCCTATTTCGGCGCAAAAATCCTGCATCCCACATGTGTGCAGCCGGCAAAATACGCCGGCGTTCCTGTGAGGTTGCTCAACACCATGGAGCCCGAGGCCGAGGGAACCACCATAAGCAACACCACCGAGCGTGGCAAGATAAAGGCCGTGGCGGCCAAGGACAATATCACGGCAATCAAAATAAAGAGCAGCCGCATGTTGCTTGCCACGGGATTCCTTCGCAAAGTGTTTGAGATATTCGAAAGTTACCAGACACCCATCGACATGGTGTGCACGTCAGAAGTGGGTGTGTCGATGAGCATCGACAATGTGGCACACCTCACGGAGATAGTGGATGAACTCAAGAAATACGGCACAGTGACCGTAGACCGCAACATGTGCATAGTCTGCGTAGTGGGCGACCTCGACTGGAGCAACGTCGGTTTTGAGACGCTTGCGCTCGAAGCGTTGAAGAGTATCCCCGTACGCATGATTTCGTATGGCGGTTCTAATTACAACATATCATTCTTAATAAAGGAGAGCGACAAGAAGCGCGCCCTCCAAAGCCTTAGCGACACACTGTTCAACAACGTAAAATAACATCCAACGGGCGGCATAGTCCAAATGGCACAGGCCACTACCCCATGGCTTGGGCCATGGACATCGCACCCGGCACATAACAAAGAAAATTATGAAAGGAACATTTCCAACAGACAATTTCAGCTCGATAGAAACGCCATTCTACTACTATGACACGGACATTCTACGCAAAACCTTGGCGGAAATCCAAAGAGAGGCGGGCAAATATGCGGGCTTTAACGTCCACTACGCCATAAAGGCAAACGCAAATCCCAAGCTGCTCGGCATAATACGCGAAGCGGGATTGGGAGCCGACTGCGTGAGCGGCGGCGAGATAGCCGCCGCCATCAAGGCCGGATTCCAGCCGTCGGGAATCGTATTCGCAGGCGTAGGGAAGAGCGACCGGGAAATTAACCTCGGACTCGAGAAAGACATTTTCTGCTTCAACGTGGAGAGCCTGCCCGAACTGGAAGTAATCAACGAACTGGCCAGGAAAATGGGCAAGGTGGCCCGTGTAGCTTTTCGCATCAACCCCGACATAGGGGCACACACCCATGCCAACATAACGACAGGACTGGCCGAGAACAAATTCGGAATAGCCATGCGCGACATGGAGCATGTAATAGAGCTAGCCCGGGGGATGGACAACGTGCGTTTCGTGGGACTGCACTTCCACATAGGGTCGCAAATACTTGACATGGGCGACTTTGTCGCGCTCTGCAACAGGATAAACGAACTTACGGCCAAACTTGAGGAGGCGCACATCTTCGCCGAGCACATCAACGTGGGCGGAGGCCTCGGGATAGACTACCAGCACCCCAATCGGGTGCCCATACCCGGATTCAAAGACTATTTCGCCACTTACGCCAAGCACGTGAAACTGCGCGAGGGGCAGAAAATCCACTTTGAATTGGGAAGGTCTGTAGTCGGGCAGTGCGGCTCGCTGATAACACGTGTGCTGTATGTAAAGCAAGGCACATCCAAACGGTTCGCGATTGTTGACGCAGGCATGACAGACTTGGTACGCCCCGCCCTTTACCACGCATACCACAAAATAGAGAACATAAGCAATGACGAGCAGCAAGAAGCCTACGATGTGGTAGGGCCGATATGCGAGTCGAGCGATGTGTTCGCCAAACAAATGGAACTAAACAAGTGCCATAGAGGAGACTTACTTGCCATCCGCTCGGCAGGCGCTTACGGCGAGATAATGGCATCGCAATACAATTGCCGTCGGTTGCCGGCCGCATATATCAGCGATGAGATGATTTAACGGCAGTGCCGACATGACGTTCAGCATAGTATCAATATCAATCTGCGGTGTATTGATGCTCTTCGCATTGGCCACACCGTTCTGCAATGGACTTTTCAGAAGACCATCGCGGAGCGGTGCCGGCGACAAGCCGACATCCGGCTCGCCGTTTTCCATCGTCATCACAGCCCACAACCAGGCCGGAGAATTGGAACGCAACCTGCCAATACTCCTTTCGCAGGACTACCCGCACGGCTATGAGGTGATTGTGGTAGACGAGTCGTCTACGGACTCTACGGACGATGTGCTGAAGCGTCTTAAAGCCGGACATGACAACTTGTACACAACGTTCATACCCAGTTCAAGCCACTACATAAGCCGAAAGAAATTGGCAATGACCGTAGGTATGAAAGCGGCGCGCCACGAATGGATTATTTTCACCGATGCAGATTGCAGGCCGGACTCGCCATCATGGCTCACCGCCATGGCGCAGCACTGTGGCGAGACTACCGACATGGTGCTTGGATACAGCCATTACGAATCGGAGACACCTGCATTTTACCGTTTTGAGCGCATGTTGATGTCGTCATACATATTCCGGACAGCCCAAAAGAAGACGGCCTACCGCTACACCGGGAACAATCTCGCGCTGAGGAAAAGCGTGTTTATGGCCCATAACGGATTCCTGAAAAATTTGATGTTCCTACGCGGAGAATACGATTTCATGGTGAACGAATACGCCTTGCCTGACAGGTCAGCCATTGCCATTGAGGGCGACGCCTGCGTCACCCAAGAGGCACCAGGCCACAAGCGATGGGTAAACAGCCATTTGTCGTACATGGAGACAAGGAAACACTTGAAGCGCAGCCTGCCATACCGGGCTGTCTTCAATTGCGACAATGCATTGCTCCACCTTAATTATGTAATGGAAACGGCTGCCACAGCCTACGCCCTGATGACTGATGACAGACTGGTGCTCATCGCCGCCATCACATCGATAGTCGTAACGGCGGCGTTCAGGCTCGCCATTGCCCATAAGGCCATGACCTTTTTCGGCGAAAAGATTCCCTTACTGAAAGTTCCGTTCATGGAGATTCGGGTCGCATGGCAGAACCTTTACTTCATGATTCGCCACAAGTTTTCCGACAAGTACGATTTCATACGATACAACTGATACCGATATGAAAATACTTCATTTCTACGCCAAGACCGACAAAACGGCACGCCAGCACATAGAGGTGCTCACCGCCGCCATGTGCGCAGATGCGGAAAACATGGTATGTAGCGGCCTGCGCGACTTCCGCAAGCAAGTGTCCGGATGGCAACCCGACATCGTTCATCTGCACGGATGCTGGCATCTGTCAATTGCCAGAGCCGGAAACATCGCATTGCGAGCCGGAGCGAGAGTGGTAGTCACGCCTCATGGACAACTTGAACCGTGGGTGATGAAGCAAAAATACTGGACAGACAAGCTGCCCAAACTGCTTCTCTATCAGCGCAGGTGCATCCGCCGCGCTTACTCGGTGATAACCCAAGGGCGCATGGAAGCGGGATACCTAAAGCGGCTGGGCTATAACACGCGCATTGAGACAGTGCTAAACTCCCACATCACCGACACCATAAACGACCAAGAGATGGCAAGGCAGATTTACTGCATATACAAAAAGGTGCTCGACACTGATGTCATGGAACTCATGTCCCAGTCCGCGCTGCTCGCTCTTCGCGGTCTAATCAAGGCCGGCATCACCGGAGATGCGAGATGGCTGGACAGCGATGAATTGGATGCCTGCGAAAAATTGGATGCCGAAGAGATGCACAAAATAGAAGTCTTCGCATGCCAGGAAAATATCGTAAGCATCATTTGCGATGGCATCGCAGCCACCGGTCTGACTGACGCTCCTCCATTCCCCGATGTCGTAGAGAGCTATACACCGCCATTCCCCACCCCTGCCCCGACATTGTTTGCGGCGGGAAGCCAAGGCGACGAGGAAAACATAATAGCGGCAATCACGTCACTGAAAAAATCTTTCGGCACAGACCGCCTTGCTATAAGCCATTTGATAGAGTTGGCATCCATGCTCAGGCACTGCGACATAGATGAAGACAAGCTGTTGGCGATAATCCGTAAGAAACGGTTGGGCAAGCACACCGCACGCCTAATGAACGTATTGGCCGACATGACAGGGCTTGAGGAAGGATTCATGCCGACTCCGGCGCGCAACGACAGGAAAGCGCGTCGGATGCGGGAAACACTGAATAAACACATCAAGAAATGAAACACAACACAAATGACACGTATACGGAAACAATTGCAGACACTCAGTATCTTGACCTCCTGTCAAAATTGTTTCCCACTGTGGCCGATGCGAGCACTGAAATAATAAACCTTGAGGCCATAATGCATCTCCCGAAAGGCACCGAACACTTCCTTGCGGACATTCACGGTGAAAACGAAGCTTTCCAGCATGTGCTGAAAAACGCATCGGGCAACATCAAACGCAAGGTGAACGAACTGTTCAGTAACAACTTGCGCGAATCGGAAATCAAGGAGCTTTGCACGCTGATTTACTATCCGGAGCAGAAAATCGAACTGATTAAGGCTTCCGAACCGGAACTGATAGACTGGTATCACATAACAATCCACCAACTTGTGAGAGTGTGCCGGAACGTTAGCAGCAAGTACACACGTTCCAAAGTGAGGAAGTCGTTGCCCGCCGACTTCAGCTACATCATAGAGGAACTGCTGCACGAAAGCACCGATGACAGCGACAAGACGGCCTACGTAAACGTAATCGTTGACACAATAATAACCACAGGGCGCGCCGACGACTTCATCATAGCCCTGTGCAACGTCATCCAAAGACTTGCCATCGACCAGCTCCACATCCTTGGCGACATTTACGATCGCGGCCCCGGAGCTCATATCATCATGGACACCATGCAGGCTTATCACAGCTGGGACATTCAGTGGGGCAACCACGACGTGCTGTGGATGGGAGCCTGCGCCGGCAATGACGCCTGCATATGCAATGTGCTGCGACTGTCGCTGCGCTATGCCAACCTGGCAACGATCGAGGAAGGCTACGGCATAAACCTCGTGCCATTGGCCACTTTTGCCATGGATACATATGTAGACGACCCATGCGCTGAGTTCGTTCCGAAATTGGACAAGCATTCATCGTTAGACGACAAGACAGTACGACTGATTGCCCAGATGCACAAAGCCATAAGCATCATACAGTTCAAAGTGGAGGCACAGGCTTTCATGCGGCATCCTGAATGGGGAATGTGTGGGCGCAATCTACTGGAATGCATCGACAAGCAGCGTGGCGTATGCATCATCAACGGCAACGAATACGAGATGAAAAGCAACAATTTCCCGACCGTCGACCCTGCCAGCCCATACACACTCACCCACGACGAGAATGTGCTTATGCAGCGACTGCACCACTCATTCGCTGTAAGTGAGAAGCTGCACCGCCACATCAAAGTGCTGCTGAGTCACGGCAGCATGTACGCCATCTACAACAGCAACCTGCTGTTCCATGCTTCCGTGCCCCTTGATGCCGAGGGCAAGATGAAAGAAGTGAAACTGTACAGCGGCAAGACCTACAGCGGCAAGCAACTGATGCGCCACATCGAGATGACCATACGCTCGGCTTTCACCATCGACACCCCAGCCGAAGAGCGCGAATATGCCATAGACTATTTCCTGTACCTGTGGTGCGGTGTTGACAGTCCGCTGTTCGACAAGTCGAAGATGGCCACTTTCGAGCGTTATTTCCTCAAGGACAAGGACACGTACAAGGAAGAGAAAGGCTATTACTTCAAGTTGCGCGACAATGAGGCGGTGTGCGATTACATACTTGACGCATTCGGAGTGGAAGGAGCCAACAGGCATATCATCAATGGCCATGTGCCCGTACATGCCTCGAAAGGCGAGAACCCGATAAAGGCCGGCGGCAAGCTGATGGTCATCGACGGAGGCTTCAGCGAAGCCTACCACAGCGAAACGGGCATAGCAGGCTATACGCTCGTATACCACAGCCGCGGTTTCCAACTGGTGCAGCATGAGCCTTTCACGAGTGCCGCCGATGCCATAAAGCGTGGCACCGATATCAAGAGCACCACACAAATAGTGGAAATGTCTGCTCACCGGACGCTGGTTGCCGACACCGACAGGGGGGCCGAACTGAAATCGCAGATTGCAGACTTGAAGCAGTTGCTATATGCCTACCGCCACGGCATGATAAAAGAACGGCGCAGGTAGCCCATGCAATTGCATGGCTACCCGCGCCTCAGCCCTCAAATGGCTGTCAATCGTCTTTATGGCCAGATGCGCGCAATATGATGCTCGTGGCTCCGATGGTGAAAAGTGTGCCATCTTCTATGACACGGCGTTCACGGTCGCCTAATATTTCGTTGTGGACGAAGGTACCCGTATTGCTCGGCCCATCCCTAAGAACATATTGCAAGCCACCATGCTTACCGTAGCCAACACTTATTATGCAGTGCCTTGTGTCTATGCTCGGGTCGTTTGTCTCTATCGGAGTGTTTATGGCATTACCTTTCATGTAGCGTCCAATAACGTTGTCGCCCAACCTCAATGGTATAACCTGCTTGTAATGGAAAACATTTTCGATTACCACCAACGCGCCAAAATCGCTGTCGCGCAGGTTATCATCTGGCCTTTCGTCTTTCTGAATGGCACGCAACTTCGACACGCCAATACGGATTCCAAACTGTTTGCCACATTCCGGGCACTCAAATACCAACGACTGCCCCGCCTCATACTTGGTTTCATCAAACGCGATGTAATTGTCGCATTTCGGGCACCTTACTCTTTTCATTGTTTCTTATACACCCAAGCCTGCTCAAAATACTTATTGTCGCGCACCGAACGAAGTGTGCCGTATGCCTCTCTCTCGGTGGCATAGCTGCCATACACGACTCTTACAATATCGTTGTTTACATACACGCTGACATCCTTAAGACCGTTTTTACGCAACTCCCCAACAAAAGCATTCGCATTGGATTGCGTAATCCGGCTTGCCAACACTATGCAGTAAGCGTCATCCTTGACCATTGGCACCACAGTGTCAGCCGGCACGCTCTCCACCACCGGCTTCGGCATCGGCTTTACAGTGTCCGCAACCATTGCCTCGCTCGGAATGTCTCCGGAAACCGCGCCCCCATCAGAGGCAAAAGTATTTCCAGACCACGCATCGGTGAAAAGCACTCCCTGCAACGAACCAACGTTTGCGGCGTTCTGTCCGCCACTGTTTGATATAGGCGGTGTTATCAGGAAAAAGGCAGCCACGGCAGCCACCATGGCGATGGCATTCCTAATCCACGACACCTTGAGGCGTATGACATCGGTTTCATCGCCTGCGGCGGCATCCTGGCGAAGCTCGTCTGTCGCGATCTCTGCCGCAACCGGCGCAACATCCTTGCGCCCACCGTTATCTTCGCCTTTTCCCGAAGTCTCTCCGGCTGAACATTTTTTCATCTCAAACGAGCCCAGTCCGTACAGCCACGGGGTCAACACACCGGCCTCGCACGGTTCGAACTCATATTTGCCGTCATCGTTGATTGACAGCACTCCTATGTCATTAAGCTCGTATGACCCTTCATTTTGGATGTGCTGCCTAAGCTCGTTAACCTCTTCCTCTATCCTTTGCACAGCTTCGGGATAGCTGATGTCGTATGCCTCGACATACGATTGCGCCAACAGTGAATCGTTCAATTGCAGCTGAGGATTGAATCCCAGCGTGCGCAATGGCGGCAAGAACAGGCTTTCGTCCTCATCATAGCGGGCATCCACATGATGGGTCATAAAGCCCCCCAATCCCGGCACTATCACACACTCGTATTTCAGGAGCAATACCTCTATATGTCTTTCTAACTCTATCACACCTGCAAAATTAGCCCTTTTCCCCGAGATAAGCAAGCATTTTACGACATAAAATGGTACAAAACGGGAAAAATCATTTCCCAATTCAAATATAATTATTACATTTGCAAGACTTAAAATACATCATTTTTGTTGACTATGGAATACAGAGAAACAGAAATCAAAGGCGTGTTCATTTTGGAACCTAAAGTGTTCAAGGATTCCCGAGGATATTTTTTCGAGGCATGGAAACAGGAAGACTTCCGCAAGCACGTCGGAGAAACGAACTTCATACAAGACAACGAGTCTAAATCCGGATATGGGGTGCTGCGCGGTCTGCACTACCAAAAAGGCGATTTCTCGCAAGCCAAGCTCGTAAGGGTGATAAAGGGCAAGGTGCTCGACGTGGCGGTAGACATGCGCAAGAGCAGCCCCACCTTCGCAAAGTACGTTATGGTAGAGCTAAGCGAAGACAACAAACGGCAGTTTTTCATTCCCCGCGGGTTCGCACACGGATTTCTCGTGCTAAGCCCCGAGGCCATATTCACATATAAGGTAGACAACGCATACGCCCCGACGGAAGAGGCAAGCGTGCGTTTCGACGACCCGGCCATAGGCATCCAGTGGCCCATAGACAGCAAGGACGTCATAATGAGCGAGAAAGACATGCAAGCCCCGCTGTTCAAGGACGCCGTATATTTCGACTGATTAACGAGCATAAAACCAAAAACTTATGAACATTGCCATAGTTGGCACAGGTTACGTTGGGTTGGTGTCGGGTGCATGTTTTGCAGACACGGGAGCCATCGTGACATGTGTCGATGTTAACGAAGAGAAAATCGAGTGCCTGAAAAACGGACAAATACCAATCTATGAATCGGGACTCGACGAGTTGGTTCAAAAGAACGTCAACGCAGGCAGGCTAAAATTCACCACCGATTTGGCCTCCATCCTCAACGAACAGGAAATCGTGTTTTCGGCTGTCGGCACCCCGCCGGACGAAGACGGCAGCGCGGATTTAAACTATGTGCTCCAAGTGGCCAAGACAATAGGCGAGAACATCAACAAGTACATGGTCGTGGTCACGAAGAGCACTGTGCCCGTTGGCACCGCGCTTAAGGTAAAGTCAACCATCCAAGCCGAGCTTGACAAGCGGGGTGTTGACGTGGAGTTCGACGTGGCGAGCAATCCGGAGTTCCTCAAAGAGGGCAACGCCATAAAGGATTTCATGTCGCCTGACCGTGTCGTCGTGGGCGTAGAGAGCGACAAGGCGAAGAAGTTGCTCACCAAGCTGTACAAGCCGTTCCTCATAAATAACTTCCGGGTGATATTCATGGACATTCCTTCCGCAGAGATGACCAAGTATGCCGCCAACTCCATGCTGGCCACACGCATATCGTTCATGAACGACATCGCCAACCTCTGCGAGCTTGTGGGAGCCGACGTAAACATGGTGAGAGCCGGCATCGGGGCAGACACTCGCATCGGCCGCAAGTTTCTTTATGCCGGATGCGGGTACGGCGGGTCGTGCTTCCCGAAAGACGTGAAAGCCCTGATAAAGACGGCCGACGACAACGGATACTCCATGGAGGTGCTCAAAGCTGTTGAGCGCGTCAACGAACGCCAAAAAGCCATACTTTTCGAGAAGCTGAAGAAAGCCTGCAACGGCGACCTTGCCGGCAAGACAATCGCCGTTTGGGGACTGTCGTTCAAGCCTGAGACCGATGACATGCGCGAAAGCACGGCCCTCGTGATGATAAAGCTCCTGAAAGATGCGGGCTGCAACATACGCGCCTACGACCCGGTGGCCATGAAAGAATGCAGGCGCATCATGGGCGACAGCATCAAATACTGCAACGACATGTACGATGCCACCCTTGACGCCGATGCCCTCCTGCTGCTCACCGAATGGAAAGAGTTCAGGCTGCCGACATGGAAGGTAATCAAAAAATCCATGAGACGCCCCTTGATAATAGACGGACGCAACATTTTTGACTCCGAAGAGCTGGCCGAGCTCGGATTTGAATACCACGGCATTGGCAAATAACCGGGCATCATGGAGACAAGGAATCTGACCGTAATCGCGCTGGCAATGGTTGCCGTGGTGGCTTCATGCCGCCAAGGCAAAGCCCCGGCGGCCGGCACTACCGACGAAGACCGTTCGGCAAAAGCCATGCTGCAGGGCATCTGGCTCGACGAAGAAACGGAAAACGTTGTGTTCAAGGTCGAGGGCGATTCGGTGTTTTACCCCGACAGCACGAGCATACCATTGTACTTCAAGATTGTTGGCGACACACTGATTATGGGCTCCAACGAGTCAAAATATCCCATAATGAAACAAAGCACAGAGACATTTTGGTTCGGAAGCCCAACCGGTGTCATTGTAAAACTCGTGAAAAGCAACGACCCAAACAGCACATACGCCTTCGTAGACGCAAGCCCGCAGCCCATAGTCATAACGGAAGTGCAGAAGCATGACACCGTAGTCATGCACGAGGGCGAACGTTACCACTGCTACACAGCCATAAATCCCACGGAATATAAGGTAATAAGGAAAACCTACAACGATGACGGCGTTGAGGTGGAAAACATATATTACGACAACATCATCCACATCAGCGTGTTCCACGGCGCGGAACAGGTCTACTCACGCGATTTCCGCAAGACCATGTTTGCATCTTTCGTGCCCGAGCACTTCTTGGAGCAAGCCATACTGAACAACATGACATACAATAAAGTCGATGCCGAGGGCTTCCACTTCAACGCCATGCTGTGCATCCCCGACGCAGCGAGCTGCTACATGCTTGACACCAAGATAACGTTCGACGGCGAGATGCACATGGAACTGATTGACTACTGACGGCTGTCGCTTTCATCGCCCAACCAAGCGTCTATCAGCTTCCTGGCTATCGACAGTTTCTCCGGTATCTGTGGCAGATTGTCTTTGCCGAACCACGCTCCCGCGCTCAACTCCGAGCGTTGCAGTCGCAGTGTTCCCCTGTCATAATCAGCATTGAAGCCCACCATAAGCCCACACGGATATGGCCAAGGCTGGCTCCCGAAGTATCTTAGGTTTTTTATGCGTATGCCTGTCTCTTCCATCACCTCGCGGTGAACGGCGTCTTCAAGGGTCTCGCCCGTTTCGACAAACCCTGCCACGAGGCCGAAGAAATTGCCCTTGAAGTTTTTGGCATGTACCAGAAGCGCCTCACTGCCACGATGCACAAGCACTATGACAGCCGTTGAGAGCTGCGGCCACACCTCTCTCCCGCAAACGGGGCATTTCTTGCTGATGGCGGTATGAACCTCCAACAGAGAACCGCATGCCCCGCAATATTTATTGCCTGCATCCCAATAAAGAAGCTCCTCACACTTTCCTGCCTTGAGATACATGTCGTAAGGCAGTTTGTAAAAACTCTCGCGCAATCCACACAGCTCGTAGCGGCCATCCCATCGTGCCCGCGCGGCCATGCGACAGGCCTTGACCACTACGCCA
Organism: uncultured Prevotella sp.; assembly: GCA_964554115.1. Classification (GTDB taxonomy): domain Bacteria; phylum Bacteroidota; class Bacteroidia; order Bacteroidales; family Bacteroidaceae; genus Prevotella. The sequence continues at coordinate 13,214 of CAZKMT010000004.1, read as the reverse complement.
TCTCCCATGGCAACATCCATGACGCGGCTCCCCGGCTCGATTTCCACCGGAGGCCTGTCGGCAAACGGTATCGTGTAAGAGCCATCATCACGCCGTTCCAGCAGCAAGTCGCCTTTGCGGAATGCAAAATAATATCTGTCCATAGCCATTGTCCTTTCTATGCCGATTCTCCACCGGCAAGCGCAAAGTTAGCCTGAAATTCCGGAAAAAGCATCCTCCTCATCCCGTTTTTTCGCAAACCGTGAGCAAAAAGGCATGGAATGCGCCGCAATTCAACCACGAGCAAACGGCCATACAGCCAACGCGCCAAAATGAAAGTCAAGTCTATCGTGCCACATTTTGCGAGGGGGATGGGCTCTTTTGCCAAATTTGTAGTATTTTTGTACCTAAAAACCATTCATATAGCTTAAAAACATGCACCACGGTAATCGGAGACATGTCACTAAAATTCTATTGCATGGAATAATAATCATAATCTTTGCGACCTGCATCCCGGCGTGCAGGCAGAAAGAATACGGCAGAAACGCCAGAACCCAAGAGCAACTTTCTCATTTCATCCAATTAAACGATTCGATATTATGCCTCAAATATGACGTTCCCTCCTTATGCGACAGCCTCATGGCGGAAGCCGGCGACAGTCTCGAATACTATGACTATTACATACTGAAAGGCCACTACTTCCTGCTGACGGCGCAACCCGACACCGCCCTGACATTTGCAAGAAAGACAATGGCCTTTGCCAACAGGATGCCCGAAACGCCACGCACCATGGGACTGAAAGCCATGGCCAACAGCACGGAGGCATCGCTCTACCACTTACTGCGGCGCAATCAAGAGGAAGCCATACGGCTGAACACCGCTGCCTACCACCAAATACTGAAAAGCGACCTCATATATTATTCGCCAGAGATTGCGGCCAACCTCGCAGACACATACATAGCCGTCGACGACATGCCGAACGGCGCAAAATGGTACCGGCGGGCATTGCTGCTCGTAGATTCGCTCGGACTGCCTGAGACTAAGAACATAACCTTGTACATGGGGCTGGGGCAAATCTACACGTCAATGCAAGACTATGCCTCGGCCAAGCATTACTACGAAATGACGGAACGGCAATTCGACAAGATGAAATCCGACATGCAGTCGTATTTCCTGAACAACTACGGTAATTACTACTATTTCATCCATGATTACAAAAACGCGCTCAAGACATTCGAGCGGCTGAAAAGCCTCCTACTCGAAGCCAACGCCAGTGACACTCCCGACATGTTTCTGTGCATGATCAACATGTCCGACATATTCCTAAACCTCGGAATGACCGACAGCGCGGAGGTGTATGTGGACAAAGCCGCGAGATATTTCGAAGAAAACGAGGTGGAAGACGGGGTGTTTTACGCCAACACCATAAAGATGGGCATAGCCATGGCACGCGGAGACATGGATGCCGTGGCCCGCATAATCGGCAACGAGAGACCTGTCAAGTCTACCGTCCAAAGCCTTAGGAACATAAGGAGCGAATACCTGCGAAAGTATTACGTGGCCACAGGAAACTACGAGGAAGCATATAAGGACCTGCTCAACAACAGGGCTGAGAACGACAGTCTGGAACACAACCGCACGTACATGAGAGCCGCGGAAATAATGATGAAGTTCACCGAAGACACCCTAAGACTTCACCACCAGCTGGAGATTAAAGACAAAGATGCCAAAGTGAGCAGGAGCGAGACAGCGGTGGCCGTGGCCGTAAGCGTGACTATGGCATTGGCATTCATCGTGGCCAGCGGAACAATCATCGCCCGCAAGCGCAGGATACAGACGCGGATGGAGATATTAACCCTGCGATTGAAAAACACCAGGCAACGCATATCGCCGCACTTCATCTTCAACGTGCTCAACGCGAAAATAGGAGCGGCGACGGAAAAGGAAGCTGACACGCTGCTGAAGCTGGCCGGACTGACAAGAGCCAGCCTCGACATGAGCGGCAAGGCGTGGATAACGCTGAAAGAAGAGCTCGACTTCGTGACAGACTACATAAACTTACAGAAAATACTTATGGGCGACGACTTCGAGTTCACCATGCAGGCTCCCGCCACAACGGAGCTGGACGAAATAAAGATACCGCCCATGTTCGTGCAAATACTTGTGGAGAACGCCATCAAGCATGGCCTGAAAAACACGTCAGGACACAAGCAGCTCAACATCGAGATAAGCGGCTCCGCGTCCGCCACCAACATAAGCGTGACCGACAACGGCCCCGGATTCGACATAAGGCAGTGCTCCAACACGTCGGCAAAGAACGGGCTTTACATAATACGGCAGACGATAGCCGTAATCAACCAAGAAAACATCGGCTCTGAAAAAATATCCTTTGCCATAAACAACGTGGAAGACGCCGACGGCCACATACGCGGATGCAAATCATTACTGAGGATTCCGCGAAACATAAAACTGTTATAGAGACACATCCAAACATGAAGACCATAATAATAGACGACAATGCTTCGTCAATAGAAACCCTCGCCGAAAAGCTGAAGAGATTCGACTCAATAAGGCTGGTCGGTACGGCTACCAACGGGAACATAGGGCTTAATCTGGCGAAAGAGGTGTCACCGGAACTGATATTCCTCGACGTGGAGCTTCCGGGACTCTCGGGAATAGAGCTATTGGAGCAACTGAACGACGCCATACCCGAACGATGCCAGGTGGTGATGTACACCGGACATTCGCAATACATGCTGCCAGCGTTCCGCAACAAGGCGTTTGACTACCTGCTGAAACCCATCGACGACAGGGAACTCGAGCAAATCATAAAGCGGGCAATGGCCAACGCCGACAAGACGAACCCGCCGACCTTGGCAGACGGGATAACAAAGCAGGAGGACGGCAACAAACTGCTCCTCTTCACCAATGCCATAGACTTCCGACTCGTGGAAATCAGTGACATCGGCCTCTTCCAGTACAACCACGGAAACCGCGTATGGGAAGCGGTCATTGCCGGACGCGAGGCCGCCATCCGGCTAAAACGTAACGTAAACAATGAGACGCTGCTCTCGATAGACAATCGCTTCATACAAGTAAGCCAGAAATATGTAATAAACATAAACTACCTGCTGGAAGTGCATGACAACACATGCCGCTTCTGCCCACCGTTCGACAAGATTGACTATGTGAAAGTGGGCAGGATGTTCCGCAAAAAGCTCATCGAGCGTTTCTGCTCCTTATGACCACGCTAGCAACGGCGCACAAGCCATCATCCGCAGGTGCGCGACATGGCGTCCGGGCAAGGCTGCGCCACACAACCGATGCGGACATACGTAATCCAATCCCCATGTCCACAGATGCCGTGTGAGCAACGGCGCGCCCTGCCGCCCCATCCGTTTTAGACACACATTTTTGTAAAAATATTTCGCAACGCGCGCGACATCTGAGCCGCAATCCGCAGTTTAACGCAAACGCCTGGTTGCCAGATTGTTCACAGTATGGGGCGTTTTGCAGTGCGATATGCCCCCTTTTGCACTGCAAAACGCGCCGTCTCACAATGCAAAACGGCCTGTTTCGCAAAGCCGAACGGCAGCCATCACCCGATGGCAGCCCGTATTGTAAACATTATTTACTCCAATTGCGCCACCACACTTCATCCCATTGGCATATTCTCCACTTCCACTAAGGTTATAGTCAAAAGTAAGTGAAATGCGAAAAATCGTTCACAAAAAATTTGGCACTCCTGACGATGCCTCGGATGAAGAGAAAATAAGAGCAAAAAGCAAAAGAATAACAAAATGATTAAAATAATAATACTTGGGATGCAGTATGCAACATGTGCATAGCCATCCTTGAAAACCTCAGCCACATGACAGGATTGTCGAATGGCTTTATTAACATACTGTTGATTGTCATCTTGGAACCATTGGCAATATCATTGTTTGCCGTCTCTGCAATCATACTATTTGCCAACACAAACAACAAGCACTGCAAGAGGGTTACGGCAGGCTTATTCATTGCAGGGCTGCTTACGGTATTTGCAATAGTGGCTCCTGTCATAATTGCCACATTTACACTTCCCATTCCCACTCAACCATAAACCAAAACAGCAATATGGAACGTAGGTGCAAGTTAGACAAGCTGAAATCTCTCAGGTATTGGCTGGTAAGCATTGCAGTGATATTCCTTGCAGTCGCAGTGATAATATCCAGTATCATCGTAATGATATTTATGATCTTTGTTACAATAGCCATGGCAACTTATTAAAAGCCAAAGCCTTAGCCTAATTAACCGCAATGAGTAAATTTAATCGTTACACCAATGAGGAATATACAGTAATCATTGATGAAATTACGAAAAGTCCTCACAATCTGTCAGCTGTTTTTAGAATGGCAGCTGAAGAGATTGACAGGAATTCCGGTAGCATTGCAATGCACTGGCAAACAATCCGGAACGTCACAAATTATGTGCTCCGGAGTGCGCTTTTTCAAAATATATGCGTATCTTTGCGCATCGATACGCAACCAAAAGAAAGGTCGCCCCTGCCCATACGCCAAGGCAACCGCATCTTACTGACACAATCATCAAGACATTATGTATAGAATACAAGCAAATCCATCGGGAACGCGGAGCATTGAGATCAGCGACATGCACCTTGAAACCATCGACAAATACCAACTGTTCAGCAACTTGATAGACAGCAACGGGTATGTCGATGATCAGGTGCTCGAAAAGCTGAAGCTGAACATACGTTCCATGCTCGAGTCAGGAACGGGCAACGACAAAGCCCTGCTCGACCTCTGCCTTGACATCATATACCACCCGAACATGAAGGCTTTCGGCCTGAAACGGCTGGCAGAGCTGTACGCCGAATGGAAAGCCGCACAAACGGCCAAGGCCACCGACACGCAAGCACAACAATAGTAAGGCACGCCCCTACCCCCGCGCACAAGCTGCGCGACACATTCGGCAGCGGCGGCCTCGGCACATCAAACGGAATGGAACACAGACTCTCAGACTTCCTCCCCACAACGCGGAAAGAACTGGAACTGCGAGGATGGGACGAAGTTGACGTAATCCTGTTCTCGGGCGACGCATACGTTGACCACCCCGCATTCGGAGCGGCAGTAATCGGGCGCACCATTGAGGACGCCGGATACAAGGTGGCCATCGTTCCGCAGCCCGACTGGCATGGCGATTTCAGAGACTTCAAGAAGTTGGGACGTCCGCGCCTTTTCTTTGGCATAGCCCCGGGCTGCATGGACTCAATGGTGAACAAGTACACCGCCAACAAGCGACTGAGGTCGGAAGACGCATACAGCCCCGACGGGAGACACGACAAGAGACCCGAATATCCCACCATCGTCTACTCACAGATACTGCGACGACTCTTTCCCGACACGCCGATTGTGCTCGGCGGCATCGAAGCCTCGCTGCGAAGACTCACCCACTACGATTACTGGAAAGACAGCCTGCGCAAGTCGGTGCTGTGCGACAGCGGCGCAGACATGATTGTCTACGGCATGGGCGAAAGGTCTATCGTGGAGCTGTGCAAACAGTTGGACAATGGGCGCGGCATCGGCGACATACGCGAGATACCCCAGACGGCATACCTGTCGGCAGCCGAAAGCATCCCCGGCGGCATCACTGCAAACGACGTGTTGCTGCACAGTCATGAACAATGCCTAAAGGACAAGAAAGCCCAGACCGAGAACTTCAGACACATAGAAGAAGAATCCAACATGCTTCGCGCCCACAGGATGCTCCAAGCCGTAGGCGGCGAATACGTAGTGGTGAACCCGCCCTACCCCCCGATGACGACAGAAGAGATTGACCATGTGTACGACTTACCTTACACACGGTTGCCGCATCCCAAATACAAGGGCAAAAGAATTCCCGCCTACGACATGATAAAGCATTCCGTGAACATACACCGCGGATGCTTCGGGGGGTGCGCCTTCTGCACGATATCCGCCCATCAAGGCAAGTTCATCAGCAGCAGGTCAAAAGAGAGCATAATAAAGGAGGTGAAGAAAATCACCGGGATGCCCGACTTCAAGGGCTACATATCCGACCTTGGCGGCCCATCGGCAAACATGTACGGCATGGCAGGGCGCGACAAAGGCATCTGCGACAGATGCAAGCGTCCCAGCTGCATAAGCCCCAGAATATGCCCGAACCTTGACACCGACCACCAAAGCCTGCTTGATATCTACCACGCAGTGGATGCCTTGCCGGGAATAAAGAAGAGCTTCATAGGCAGCGGCGTAAGGTACGACCTGCTGCTCCACACAGGCAACGACGAAAAAAGCAACCGCGCCGCAAGGGAATACACGGAAGAGCTGATACGCAACCACGTGAGCGGACGGCTGAAAGTGGCTCCCGAACACACGAGCGACAGGGTGCTGCGACTGATGAGGAAACCTCCGTTCAGCGAATTTATAGAATTCAAGAAGATATTCGACAGAATCAACGCCAAGCACAACCTCAACCAGCAAATCATCCCATACTTCATAAGCAGCCACCCAGGATGCCACGAGGCAGACATGGCCGAACTTGCGGTACTGACCAAACATCTGGACTTCCACCTCGAGCAAGTGCAGGACTTCACGCCAACGCCAATGACAGTGAGCACCGAAACATGGTACACAGGCTATCACCCATACACGCTCAAGCCGGTCTACAGTGCCAGGACACAAGACGAGAAACTGGCCCAGAGGCAGTATTTCTTTTGGTACAAACCGGAAATGCGCCACAGCATCGCGGCCTCACTGAATAAAATCGGGCGCAACGACTTGATGGCGGAGCTATGCGCCCACAGGCAAGACACAAGGCGCCAAGCACCGCGCAACCCCTACGCCACAACACAAAGCAGAGATGAAGATAACAGAACAAAGCATCGTGGCCAAAAGCCCAACGATGCCACCGGAAGACGGCATCGCCGCAACGGATAGGTTCATCGCCGTGGTGGATGGCAGCACGAGCAAGTCGGCAATGCGCCTGCGACCCGACATGACAAACGGCCGCTACTGTATGTCGCTCATCTGCGACTATATAGCCCACGCGGCTTCCGACATCAGTTGCGCCGATTTCTGCCAAGGTGTCACCGAACACATCAGGAACCACTATGCTCCATCGGTCATGCAACATCTCGCCTCACATCCCGAAGACCGCATGACGGCCAGTTGCGCCATATATAGCGACTGCCTGCGGCAAATATGGATGATAGGCGACTGCCAATGTCTCGTGGACAACAAGCGTTACGACAATCCTAAACCATGCGAACAGTCGATTGCGGAGAAGCGCGCCCTGATAGCCGGACAGCTGCTTTCCGACGCGGAAGTGACCACAAAAAGGCTCCGCACCGACGACCTCGCACGCTCGGCCATAATGCAAGACCTGATAGAAAGCATGAAAGGGCAGAACAAAGACTACTCCGTAATAGACGGTTTCGACATACCACTCGACAAGGTTCGCATAATATCTATCCCTGACACCACCAACGAGATTGTACTAGCAAGCGACGGCTACCCGCAACTTATGCCATCATTGAAAGAATCAGAAGAAGCGTTGAGGCTGCAAATGGAACGCGACCCACTGAACATACGGACATTCAAAGCCACCAAAGGCTTCATGGCGGGCAACAACTCGTTTGACGACAGGACTTACATCCGATTCGCCATTTAACACAAACCGCACCACACAAAGCGGCATCGGACAACAGCAACGCCGCAGGGCAACGGTCAGAAAAGAAGCCCGCGCGAGCTTCTTGCCGCGCGGGCGCAAAAGAAAAGACACACGTCAGTTGTCCTTGAATATATCGTCTATCTCGGATATCTCATCCTCATCAAACCACTTGGAAAGCTTCTCTTTGGCTTTTTCCTTTATTTCCGGGTCAACGTCGCCCCACACCTTGCGCAAGACATATACCAGCACCGCCAAGTCATCGGTAAGGCCAACAATGGGTATGGCGTCAGGAATCACGTCAAGCGGGCTTATCATGTAGCCCAACGCTCCAATGATTATTGCCTTGTCTGCTTTTGACACCTTGTCACTTTGCAGCGTATAGTACAAGATAAACGCTGCATAAACCAACTTTGCGCCTGCCCGCTTGGCTATACGGGATATCTTCTCCACAAAATCATTTGCGGAAAACTTATTGGCATAACTCATGAAATCAGGTAACTCCATAGTCTTCGATATTTACTTAATGTTTATTCTTTTATCCTTACCAAACGTATGCCCAAGTGTGACGGATGCCCCTGAAGATAGTCATATAATGTCAGCGGCTCCTCAACCACCCTTTTGTGAATCATCGAGGCATTGAGCATGTGAAGCCCATCGGCTTGCCATACGGCAAAGCCGAGGTGAGCGATATCCAAGCCGCGCTTGCCGCTCACAATGGCAATGATGTCTCCATCCTTGATGACACCTCGCAACAAGTCTGAGTTGTCCACATCCGCCTTGGGAATATACTTGAACTCCTTGCCTGAAAGTGCTTTTTCTTGACCGGCTATCATGGGAATGTATTCCGGATTTTCCCCCAATGCCTTGTAAGAACCGACATGGCTGCTCATGTAATTGAGGTCAAGCGTCTGACTGGCCACAAAAGGCGGACTGGGGGCTTGCACCTCACTGACAATTCCTTTGGCCGAATTGTCCAATATCCAATCGCTAAAATAGTGAAGCCTGCTGGGATAACCGTCCAGCACTCCTTGCCGATACCTAATCAGCGTAAGCATATCTTTATATCCGTCAAAAGAAAGCCGACCCTCCGCCACGCACAAGGTGAGGGCGACGACATTCTCTACAAGGGTGGTGCAATCAAGCTCGGATGTGTTCACCACAAGGCATTCACTGTCATTTACCTCAAGAGTATGCGCAACGTATGGCACGCCTATGAACTTTCGCGCGAAAAAAAGCGGCAAGCATCCTCTCCCATCCCGGCCATCGGCTTCCGCCAACACTTGCTCCACAAACATACTGTCACGCCGGCAATCATCGGCTTTACCACCCGCAAAGCACACTGTGACAAGCATCAACAAAGCAAAAAGCACACAGTTCCTTAGATTGTTTCCGAACGCATATGCAACCGGAAAGAAGCAGGACACCCTCTCCACTCCACCATCATAGCCAAAGGATGGAGCCACCGCCTTAAGACAGACGCCGCACCTCCGGCAAGGCACATTGAGACATCCGTCATGACAAGGGTTAACATCTTGGCTCAAAATGCCCCTCAGTCCATGTATGTAGCGGCTAATCGTTGCCTGCATCATCATCACAAGATTATAATGTGGGAACATCACCTAATATCCAACTACGCCATCGGCTTATTCTCCGGCCGGTCTTAGCTGCCACGCCGACCGTCCACGGCTTGCGGACTTACCCCCACCACAGCCAAAGGCATGGCAAAAAGCACCCCTGACACTGGCCATACAGCACGGCAGCAGAGTGTCAGAACTTGCCAAGTATCTGGTCCATGGCCCAGTTTACCGGAGTGGCCGAAACACTTGTGCATGTGCAAACGCCGAAACCCTGCAGATGCTCTATCACGCTTTTTATCAACGGATACTGCACGTATGGCGGATTTGGCACCTCGATGCTCTCCTGTCCGGCACTCGTGTTGAGCACTATCGGGTCGTAGTTGAACACCGAGAAGCTCACCTGCCCGCGATTGCCTATCACCTCTATACGGTCTTCCTTCGCCGACTCATGAGCCACAAAGCACCACGACCCACTACCGGGAAGCCCGCTCTCAAACTTGAAACATGCGCTCACGGAGTCCTCCGCCCTGTAAAGTCCGCCCCTATTGGCGCAGATACCGTTGGCCTCTATTATCACCCCGAAGATGTGTTGCAACATATCGAGCTGGTGGGAAGCCAGGTCGTAGAAATAGCCGCCGCCGGCTATATCCGGCTGCAAGCGCCAAGGCAGGTTCTCGGAATGCTGATAGTCAAGGTCGCGCGGAGGCACGGCAAAGCGCACCTGCACGTTTATCACATCACCTATCGCGCCATTGTCTATCAAATCCTTCACCCTCTGGAAATATGGCAAGTAGCGGCGGTAGTAGGCCACAAAGCACGGCACGCCCGTATCTTCGCTGATTTTGTTCACACGCACACAATCCTCATAATTGGACGCGAGCGGCTTTTCAACATACACCGGCTTGCCGGCCTTCATGGCCATTATGGCAAAGGTGGCGTGGCTCGATGGCGGCGTGGCTATGTATATGGCGTTTATGTCCGGGTCGTCAATCAGCTCCTGCGCATCCGTGTACCATTTGTTTATCTTATGGCGTTCGGCATAGCTGCGAGCCTTGTCGGCACTGCGGCTCATGACAGCCTCAACAGTCGAGCCCTCAACCTCCGTAAAGGCCGGGCCGCTCTTGGTTTCAGTCACTTCGCCGCACCCGATGAACCCCCACTTCAATATTTTCATAATTAGTATTAATTGCGAGGCAAAGATACGAAAAAAACAAGTACCTTTGCATTATTCAAGAGAAATAATGTCAAAAAACATGGAGAATCAAACAAAAGGCATCCTGATGAAAAGCAGGAGTGCCAGTGCCTGCATAAAGGAGGGCTATGGACTTTACACCAAGAGGTTCAAAGACACACTCAAGTCTTCATGGCAAATGGCTTTGCTGTACTCCATAATTTGCAGTGCGATGGGCATCATAACGGTAATTTTCTTTCCCGTGCTTTCTGTGCAGACAGTGCTAAGCCAAGGCAATTTATACCCTGTGGTGATGAACAACATACCTGTCTTAGTCGCATTCCTGGCCATAATGCTGATTGGCGGGGTGACTGAAGTGGCCACATACTCTTGCGCCATCTCCCTGCTGAAAGGGAATGGTCCGGAAGCCGTCGCGACAAGAAAGCCGAAATGGCTCAAACTGGACATCAAGGCTTTCTGGCGCACCTTAAAGGCGGCTCTGGCCACGACCTTGGTTTTCGCTGTGGTGGGGGGCGTGCTGACGGCATTGATTGCCCTCGTGGCGAAAGAGGCGCAGTCTGATGACAACATCAATGCCGCAGTCGCCGTGGTCATGGTTGTCGCCGCAGCCGTATTCATTGCGTCCATGTCACCATTGGCATTCACAAGCACAAAATATTTGTTTCAAGACGAAGCGCGTTTCTGGAAACTGCTCGGCAAAGACTACGCCATGGCGTTTCGGCATTTGGGGTTTATTCTGGTTGTGGTCATTGTCAGCGTCATGGTGGTTTTCATCGCTGAGTACGTGCTCGCACAGCCTGCCGTCGTCCTTTCCGTCGCCAATTTCCAGGCAAACATCGGTGTGCTGAACGGTGACCCTCTCGGAATGCCCGGCCACATTAAATACATATCGGCCGCCGTGTTTCTCATAGCCGGATTTATCCAAGTATACATTCGCATGTCGGTCATTTTCACACTCTACTTCATGTATGGTTCCATAGAAACGCAAGAAGTGGAAAGGAAAGAATACAAGGAAAAAGCCACAGGGGAAAACAAATTATTAAAGGCATGAAAAGAATACTGTTCATAGACCGGGACGGCACTATAATAAAGGAGCCAGCAGACGAGCAGGTGGACTCGTTTGAGAAGTTGGAATTTGTGCCAGGCGCATTAAAAAGCCTTGCCTTCATCCGCGAGAAGCTCGACTTCGAGTTCGTCATGGTGACAAACCAAGACGGGCTTGGCACATCCGCTTTTCCCGAAGACACTTTCTGGCCGGTACACAACTTCATGCTGAGGACGCTGGAAGGCGAAGGCATTACATTTGACGACATCCTGATAGACCGCCATTACCCACAAGACAATGCGCCGACACGCAAGCCAAACATTGGACTCGTGGAAAAATACATCGCCGACAGTGAATACGACATTGTCTCAAGCTACGTAATAGGTGACCGCGACACCGACAGACAGTTTGCCGAGAACATCGGGTGCAAGGCTATGATTATTGGACGCGATGGCCTGACTTGGGCGAAAATAGCTGAACTTCTGTTCGCGGGGGAACGCACGGCGGAAGTATCACGTTCCACAAAAGAGACGCAAATATACATGAAAGTCTGCCTCGATGGCAACGGACAATGCGACATTGACACGGGATTGCCGTTTTTCGACCACATGCTGGAACAAATTGGCAAGCACGGACACGTTGACTTGGCCATAAAGGTGAAAGGCGACCTCGACGTAGACGAGCACCACACCATCGAAGACACGGCCATCGCCTTGGGTGAGTGCTTGCTAAAAGCCCTTGGAAACAAGCGGGGCATCGAGCGCTATGGTTACTGCCTGCCCATGGACGACAGCCTCTGCTCCGTGGCCATCGACTTCGGCGGACGCCCATGGCTTGTGTGGAATGCCGAATTTAGGCGCGAGAAAATAGGGAATGTGCCAACGGAAATGTTTCCACACTTTTTCAAGAGCTTGAGCGACAGCGCAAAGATGAATCTCAACATAAAAGCGGAAGGACACAACGAACATCACAAGATAGAGGCCATATTCAAGGCATTTGCCCGCAGCCTACGCATGGCCGTGCGGCGCGACATATACAATTACGATCTGCCCTCCACCAAAGGCATGCTTTAAAATGGCTTCACAGGACTATCAAAATACCAAAACCATCTAAGAAGGGACATTCAGTAAAAACTATAAAATTAGCCAACTAATTCATACACAAAGTATTGCGAATTAGTTGGCTTTTTGTATCTTTAGGCATTACCCAAAGCTTAAGGTTTGGCAACCAAAACGGGGGAAATCCCCAAACCAAGATATGGCAAAAAACAAAATATTTCGGAAATTCACTCTACTTTGGGCTTTACAGAATTTGATGTTCCGGAAAGATACCGCAGGAGTTTTAATGAGAGTGAGCTTGGCAGGCTTCATTCGGTGTTTCCGTTTGAGCGTATGGCAAAAGCCGCAGGCCTGTAATCAATACTTCCATTATATTTCAATCAGATTCGGAGTATTAAAGTTCGAATAATCTTCATTCATGATTGCTCCATTTGAGAAAATCGTTGAACTGTCTTTTCTCACTCCATGCTGTTTATGGATATGGCCAAACAGATGTAAACGGGGCTTTATTTCTTGTATCCTCGCCAAAAGTTCTATCGAGCCATAGTTTATGTCATCATCAAAATCAAGAATACCATAAGCCGGACTATGGGTAATTAACGTGAGTTCAATATAAGCGAATATTTTGCTGAAAATTAGGAACATAGCGATAAAAGTATTAAATTTATGGTACT